>JALONW010000515.1 GCA_025454725.1 Anaerolineae bacterium | reverse complement strand
TCTGTAGAAACAGATAGAAGATAAACCTCATCAACATTTAAGGCGTTAAATATCATTGAATAAGAATAAGATTGAATGTCACCCATGGTGGGCTTAGGCACCAAAGGTAACTTTAACCCATAGCGTTCATCAAAATTAGATTTGAATGGCCTAATAACATTCAACTGATTTACAAGCACTCTTCTGATACTTGGTATTTCCCATTTATCCAAAATATTTTTTGCATGTTGAATTAGAGGCACCGCTGCACCGGGTAAACCGTCTATAATGAATTCATGTGTTAGCTTTATGGGAATCGAACGCTTTTCGAGTTTCTTTTGTATTTTTCGAGCCATTGTGTCGAATAACTCAAGAACATATTTATCGGGATCAATCCCTATTGAGTAGATTTCAATCCAAGGCAAATCTAATTTATGATTTTCATAAATTCTTACCACACAGTCAATAAATGCAAATGTGGCTGTTCCAACGCCACAACCAACATCCAAGAGCAAGATTTTAGGATTCTCCATAAACCAGCTTTTAATAGCATCGTGAGTCAGCTCATTATCAAATATCTGTTTTGCTTTAAAAAAATGTGTGGGAAACAGCCATTGAAATTGCCCCATCGCAAGTTCTGGGGTTTCTTCTTTATAAAGTTCTTCATTTGTTATATCAAAAGAGTATGCAGTGTCTTTAACTTTTTCAAGAAACTTTTCGACCGTTTCGGTATGAAATTGGTCTTTATTATATAGAAAACCCCTTCATCATACAACTACCAATACCTCACCCAGCGGTTTCTTGCTGATGACCGGGACCTGCGCGTCGGCGGCGGGGTAGCCCACTGGAATCAGCACGAACGGGCGCTCATTGGGCGGGCGCTCCAACAGGTCACACAAAAATCCCATCGGGCTGGGCGTATGAGTCAGTGTCGCCAGCCCAGACAGGTGCAGCGCCGCCAGCAAAAACCCGACCGCAATCCCGACCGATTCTTCGCTGTAGTAGTGCTTGACTTTGACCGGCGCGCCCGCCTCGTCAGCGGCGAGGCCATACGACTGGCGGAACACAATAATCAGGTACGGCGCGTCCTCAAGGTGGGGTTTGTGCCAGTCGGTGCCGAGATGGGAGAGCGCGTCCAGCCACTCTTGGCTCATGCGGTGGGCGTAGCTCTCGCGCTCCTCGGCCTCTGCCGCCTCTCGGATGCGCCGCTTGAGGTCGGAATCCCCGACCACCACGAACGTCCACGGCTGCTGATTTGCGCCAGACGGGGCGCGGGCGGCGGCGGCCACCGCGTTCTCAATCAGCTCAAACGGGACGGGTTCGGTCGAAAAATCGCGCACGGTGCGGCGCTGGCTCATCTGCGCGAGGAACTGGCGCGAGGCGGCCAACTGCTCCTCTGGCGTCAGGCGCTCAAAGTCGAGGGGGTGATACTGGGCTGGGGTAAGCATTGGGAAAACTACGCCGTCGGCAGCGTGACGACGACGGTCGTATAGCGCCCCAATTCGCTCTCCATGCGGAGCTGGCCGAGGTAGATTTCGGTCAGGCCTTTGGCGACTGCCAAGCCCATCCCGGCGCCCTGCTGCTCATAGACCAACCGGTCGAACTGCATATACGCGCCGACTGTCTTCACCTGTTCTGGGCGCAGCCCGCGACCATAGTCGGTGATGCGGATTTCGTACAAATCCTCGCCTTCAGGACTCATCCCGGTCAGTAGTTCGATGCGGCTGCCCCGTTCGCTGAATTTGAAGGCGTTATCGACCAGCTCGTCGATTATCTTGGCGAAATCGGTCTCGTTCAGGCGCAGCGGGCGCTGTTCGCCGTGTTCGATGACCAAATCGTCGATGCGGTCATATTTCTGGGCGAGGTACATGGCCTGATGCTCGGCGTCTACATGCGGGTTGGGCGTGACGTAGGCGCGCAGCTTGGACAGGCGCGGCCCGTCGAGCGCCAATGACTGGATGCGGACGTAGGTCAGGTAGTTCTCGACCAGCCGATTAAGGCGCTGGGCGGCGCGGTGGATGTGGCTGGCCCATTCCCCGACCTCGTCCGGGGTGAGGCTGGGCGCTTCCATCAACAACATATCGCTGAAGCCGATGATTGTGTTCAGCGGGGTACGCAGTTCGTGGGGTAGGGCGGTGGTGATGCTCTCGCGCAGGCGGGCGAGGCGCTCGTCGGCCTCGCGCTCCATGTTGTAATGCTGTTCCAACCGGGCGCGCACCGCGTCCAGCAGTTCTTCGTTCTCAAACGGCTTACTGAGGTAGTCGTCCGCGCCCAAGCCCATCCCCTTGCGGACTTCCGACCGTTCCGATTTGGCGGTCAGGAAGATAAACGGGAGGGTGCGGGTGTCGTTCTGGGCGCGCAGCGCGCGCAGGACGCCGTAGCCGTCCAGCTTGGGCATCATAATATCGCAGACGATGAGGTCGGGTTGGAATTCCTGTGCGACTTCTAGGCCGACCAAGCCGTTCTCGGCCTCGCGCACGTCATACCCCTCAATCCGCAGCATCTCGACCATATCGCTGCGCAGCGGGGCAACATCTTCGATTACCAAAATTTTTGCCATCAATCCACAACCATCTTTGAGTTAGAAAGACCTTTCAAACATTATAACCTTTGATGGGTGGTTTTGTTTCGTTAAGGTGTTTTTGGAGCAACCTCACCCCCTACCGCTTGTGTTTCTCGACCGTGACGGCGTTGGGCGTGCTGCCGTCGCGCCCAAACGCGCTGATGTTGTTGAGCGTCGTATCTGCGATATTCTGGAGCGCGTCTTGGGTCAAAAAGGCTTGGTGGCTGGTCATCAGCACATTGGGGAAGGTCAGCAGTCGGGCTAGGATGTCATCTTGGAGAACGTGGCCGGACAGGTCTTCAAAGAACACGTCCACTTCTTCCTCGTAAACATCCA
>JALONW010000152.1 GCA_025454725.1 Anaerolineae bacterium | reverse complement strand
ACCCGTCTTGGATGTCGTTCACTGTGGTGCTGTAGGTCGGGTTATCGGGGCTGCTCTCCCGCGCAATCGTCACAGTCATGCTGCCAACCGCGCCCGCTGCCACCGTTCCACCCGTGTAGGTGACAACCTCGCTGTAACGGTAGTTGCCATCCACCGAGGCGCGCCGCAGCGTCGAGAGCTGCGTGCCGGTGCCGCCTGCGCCCGCAAACAGTTGATAGTACACGTCGAAACCTGCCAGCATCGTCCCTGTAAAGTTCACCACGCCCCGGTCGAGGCACGCCACATAGAAAATTGCCACATTATTGGATGTCGTCGTGGTAGTCGCCCCCGCATTGGTTGGCGCGGTCGGCGTCGTCACCACCGCCTGAGCCGACGCACCGCCGACCACCAGCCCCAACACCATCACAAGGGATAAGAATGCACGCTTCACCATCAAGGGATACCCCCACTGCTCGTTTACAGGTCGTTTCCCAGCTATCTTACCCGGATTTTGCCCCGATTCCCAGCACGCGCCCACCAAGCGCCCGGAAATTGGCCGGATTCTCCCACCCGTACAGCCCACCTGCGGCCAACCCACCTAAAACCATGGATTAAGTCTTGACAATCCCCCTGAACGCGCCTATCATGTTGCCTATCACCACAAGCCGGAATGGCGGAATTGGCAGACGCGCTACGTTCAGGGCGTAGTTCCCTTACGGGAGTGTGGGTTCGACTCCCACTTTCGGCACAACCTGAGATGACCAGCCCAACAGAAACCTGTTGGGCTGGTTGTTTTTACGCGGGTTTTCTGTAACAATTCCCCATTATGGAACAACGAACCGCCCCCCCACCCCGCCGCAAGCCGCCCACACCCAATCGCCAAAACGCGAGTGGGGTGTCGAGCTTTCAGCTCATGTTTGCGGTTATCCTCGCCGTTGGCCTCATCCTCACCATCAACCTCAGCACCCGCATCGCCGAAGGACGCCCACTGTTGGACGCCTATGAGGAGGTGCGCCGCGAGATTGCCGAACTTGAGGACGAACAAGCCCGCCTGACCGCCGAGCGTGACTACGCCCTCAACGACCACTATGTTGAGGAGTGGGCGCGGGGGCGCGGCAAGATGGTCCGGGCGGGCGAAAAGCTCATCATCCCCGTTCCCTCGGCTTCGACCGTCATCGCCACCCCCGCCCCCATTGAGGTCGGCGTATTCGACCCCGGTTACGACCAACCCGACAATTGGGAATTATGGTGGTCGCTCTTCTTTGACAGCCCGCCGCCCGACCTCGGCAGCTAACCCTCTCCGCCCTTCCAACCGATGAGGCATATCAACGTGAAACGTTTGTGGATTCTACTGGTCTTGGCTGTCGCTCTCTCGCTTACTCCCACCCTGCCGACCGCCCACGCCCAAAGCGGCATCGTCACGCTGTCGGCCAGCGCCGGGTTTGGCGGGCGTTTCCGTGACAATATGTGGACACCCATCATCGTCCGCCTCGAAAACAGCGGCGCACCGTTTGCCGGGACGCTCACCCTGCGGCCAGAGCGCTCACGCGGCCTGACCAACCCGGTCAGCACGCCGGTCGAGCTGGCTGGGGACGCCACCCAAACCTTCACTCTCTACGTCAGCCTCCGCAGTTTCACCGAACTCCTGCGCGTCGAACTGCTGACCGCAGACGGCCTCATCGCCGCTGAAGCCGAAATCGGCGTAAGCGTCGTCCTCCCGCGTGAGCGCCTCTACCTGCGCGCCTCGGACTCGCTTACTGGCTCAGTGGACCTCAACAGTGCCGCCGCGTCCGGCCAGCTCGTCACGCAAGCCAACATCAGCGCCGCCGACCTCCCAGACCGCGCCATCGGCCTCGAAGCTGCCGACATCATCGTCTTTCAGGACGCTGATACCGGACTACTCACCCCCGCCCAGCGCAGCGCCGTCGCGGGCTGGGTCGCAGGCGGCGGACACCTCATCGTTACCGGCGGCGCACCCTACGCGACCACCGCCGCTGGCCTCACCGACCTCCTGCCCTTCCAGCCAACCGGCAGCGCTACTGCCACTGATTTCAGCGCGCTAGAAACCGTTGCAGGCGCGGGATATGGTCTGTTAGACGACACCACCGCTAGCGTTATCGCCACCGGCACTCCCATCGGCGGCGCACAGGTCATCGCCTCTGACACTGACGGGAACGCGCTGGTCGTCCGCCGCGAAATTGGCCTCGGCCTCGTCGATTACCTCACATTTGACCCGGTTTCTGCCCCATTCAGCGACTGGGTAGGCTTGCCGGGACTGTGGCGCTCGCTCGCCATGAGCCGTGCGCCGCGCCCAAGCTGGGCGGCGGGTTTCGTTAATCTGGGGTCAGGCTACACCGCCCTCGAAATCTTGCCCGGCGTGACCGTTTTACCGGAAGCGACCGCGATGGTCGGTTTCCTAGCGCTCTATATCGTCCTCATCGGACCATTGAACTATTTTCTGCTGGCGCGGCTGGGTCGGCGTGAACTCGGCTGGATTACCATCCCCGCGCTGATTGGCCTATTTACCGTCGTCGCATGGGTGACAGGCTTCAACCTGCGCGGCGAGGAGGTTGTCCTCAGTCGCCTGACCGTCGTCGAATCATGGCCGGACGCCCCAGCAGCCCGCCAGCGCCAGCTCATCGGGCTGCTCGCGCCGCGCCGCGCCGATTATGACCTCGCGCTGGACGACGGGCGGGCGCTGCGTCCCCTCCTGCGCGCCGATACCGGCTTCACCAGCAGCGCGGCCAACACCGTACAGGTCGTACAAGATACAACCTTCCGCGCCGACGACTTCCCCGTCGATGCCAGCTTCATGGCAGGGTTCATCACCGAAACGAACACCGCCCCACCCGCCCTATCGGGTGAACTGACCGTACTGGAAGGCTCATTCGATGAGACGTGGCGCGGCTCGGTCAAGAATGACCTGAATACCGCCCTCACCTCGCCCATGCTGCTCTCGCGCAGCGGCGTCTACCGTCTGGATGCCGACCTCGAACCCGGTGAACTGCGCCTTATCGACGCCGAAGTCCTGCTCGCGCCCGGCCTGACCCGCCGTACACCCGCCAGCCCTCTGATGTACGCCAGCGGCTACGCCATCCCCAGCCAAGCGCGCTACACCGTGCGCGGGCGCGTCGATGGCGTCGGACCAGAGACCACCGTCCGTGAGGTCATTGGCGACGAATTCTTCGACAACGGTCTGTACTACGGTTTGACCGGAGGCTACATCGACCCCAATCTGTCGCAGGCCGACGCCCGCCGGCAGACCTTCCTTTCCACCTTCATGCTGGACCAATTCGCTGCCACCGGGCGCGGCGACTCGGTCTATCTCGTCGGCTGGACGCAGACCGCCCCCACCACCGAACAGGTTGGCGGTCTCGGCTCCCGCGCTGTAGACGACACACTTTACATCATCGAGCTGGAGACCGAACGCCAGCCCGCCAGCGGCAGGCGTACCACCGTCTACATTGACCAGTTTACATGGCTCATCACCGCCGACACCGGCGCAACTGACTCTAACCCCAACAACATCGCCTTCTTCAACGAGGGCGGCCTGACCTTCCGCTTCACACCCATCCCCTCCAAGCAGTTGGCCGAGGTCGATAGCCTCACGCTGGTGGTTGAGGAGACCAACGTCTCATTCACCAACACGGAAATCAGCCTCTACGACTGGCAGGCGCAAAACTACGTCCCAGTTGAACTCAACGGCGCACGCACCACCATCCCCAACCCAGCGCGTTTTATCGGCCCGTTTAACGCCGTCGAGGTGCAGATTGCGCGGGTGCTGTCGTCCGGTTCACTGGCAATTTCGCGCATCGGTGTCGAACAGACCGGTCAGCAGGGGTAGCGTCGGCAAACGGACTCTTGGCATGGCCGCCCGCCGCCGCTATAATTCGCCCCACGTTATCCGCTAGAGACGACAATGCGCCCCTCGACTGCCGAGGCGCTGCTGTTGATACAGGGAACCTCGACAATGAAAGTCATTCTGCTAGACTATGTTTACAAGCACGGCGTGGCCGGTGAGGTCATCGACGTGGCCGACGGTTATGCTCGCAACTTCCTCATCCCCCGTGGCCTCGCTGCCAAGGCCACCGAGACCGAGCTGAAGCGCGCTGGCCGCCTCCGCGAGCAGGCCGCCGCCAAGCGCGCCCAGCTTGAGGAGAAGCTCAACGAGCTTGGCCGCCAAATCGACGGTGTGGAGCTGATTTTCGGTCGCCGCGCCGCCGCCACTGGCAAGCTGTTCGGCTCGGTCACCACGCAGGAAATCGCCGACGAGCTGATGCGCGTCACCGGGATTGACATCAACCGCCGCCGCATCAGCCAGCAGGGTCTGCGCGAGGTCGGCACCCACAGCATCCCCGTCCGCCTCGGCACCGAGGTCTCGCCGGAGCTGAAGATTACCATCGTGCGCGAAGAGGAGCTGAACGAGTTCCTCGCCAAGCGCAAGGCTGCTGCTGAGGCCGCTACCGCCGCCGAAGCGGTCACGGAAGAAGCCGCTGCCGAGGCCCCGGCCAACGAGTAAGCCACCCCTGTTCGGAATTGGAACAGCCCCACCGGGGTCTCATGCCGGGGGGCTGTTTTGCGTTAAGGACGAGCTGTGATGGATGCCTATTCCCTCGGCCAGAACCTTCAGCAGGCACGCACCGCCCGCGAGCTGTCGCTGGAAGACGTGAAGGCCAAGACCCGCATCGCCACCCACATCCTAGAGGCATTCGAGCAGGGGACGTTCATCCTGCCCGACCTCTCGCCGGTGCAGGTGCGCGGGATGCTGACCAACTATGCCGGTTTCCTCAACCTTGATGTCGAGGAGGTTCAGGCTGCCTATAACGACATCCTCAACCCGCCCAAGCGCCGCCGCCGTCCCAACCCCACCCCACCGCGCCGCCCAGACGCTGACCCCAACCGCCCGCGCACTGAGGCGCGCCGTCCCGCCTACGAAGACAACCGCCCGGCCACCTCGTCCCGTCGCTATGACGCCGATGCACGCCCCAGCACCGAGGCCAGACGACCGGCATCGCAGTCAGCGCGCCAGCGTCCCACTCGTCGCGGCGGTGGCAGCAACCTGCTCAACATTTTGGTCATTTTCACGCTGGCACTGGCGTCCATCGCCATTATCGCCGTGATTATCACCCAACTGCTGCGCCAGCCGGAACAGCCCGACGGCGGTGACATCCCAGACCTGCCCATCGGCCTTGCCGACCTGCCGCCGACCGCGACCTTTACCAACGCACCCACCCGCGTCTACCTCCGCACTCCGACGCTCATCCCGCGCACTCCCCAGAATTATCAAGGTGAGCCTGTACTGGTCACCATCCAAATACAGCAGCGAGCGTGGGTCAGCGTCACTGCCGACGGCGCGCAGTTATTCAACAACCTTGCACGCTCCGGCATGACACTAGAATATAGGGGTATCAACGATGTCGTCGTCACCAGCAGCAACGCCGCTGCGCTGCTTGTCACCTACAACGGTCAACCACAGGCATCATATGGCGGGCGCGGGCAAGAGGTAGTCGTCACCTTCCGCCCCGGCAATGACATCACCATCCAAGCCGGCCCCGGCTTCGCACCAACCAGTGAATTTACCGCCACTCTACAGAACACCTCTGTGCCGCTGGCAGCCACATTATTAGCCGAGCAAACGCCTTCAATGACGCCCGGCCCCAGCCCCACTCCATCAGACACGCCGCCGCCGTCCCCGACGCTGGAATTCTCACCCACACCATCCGAAACGCCTAGCGCCACGCCGACCATCACACCGACCGCTACGGCGTCGATTACACCAACGGCTACCGAGACTTTGCCACCGACCGCCACTCCGTCACCGACCGCCATCGTACCGCCACGCTTCACACCCGTCGGCGCGACACCCGAAAAACCCTAACCTATCCCGCCAACCGTAATCTGAGACGAGCCAAGCCAAAACCGTATGAGCGTCCGCACCCGCAAAGACAACTATTACCTCCTCAGCCTCGGCTGCTCCAAGAACACCGTGGACTCCGAGAGCATGGCGCAAATCCTCAACACCGGCGGCCTGCGCGCAGTCGGTGACCCTTCCAAAGCTGAAGTCCTCATCGTCAATACCTGTGGTTTCGTCGACGCCGCCAAAGAGGAATCACTGTCCGCCCTACGCGAGCTGGTCGAACTCAAGCGCGGCAAGCAGATGGTCATCGCGGCGGGCTGCCTTTCACAGCGCTACGGTGAGCAGCTCGTCCAGCACGTCCCCGGCCTCGATGGGGTCATCGGGACGCGCCGCTGGATGGACATTTTTGACCTCGTGACCCGTCTGCGTGACCGCAAGCACCCCGAACCACTGTATCACCTCCCCACCGACGCGACCGTCGTCGGCCTCGATGAGCGCGGCGTGCTGCGCGCCAGCGTGCAGGGTGCCAGTGCCTACCTCAAAATCGCCGACGGCTGCCGCCGCCCGTGCGCCTTCTGCGCCATCCCCAAGATTAAGGGGACCGCCGTCAGCCGCCCCATTGCATCGATTGTGGCGGAAGCCGTCCAACTTCAAGAGATGGGCGTGAAGGAAATTCTGCTCATTGCGCAGGACACCACCGATTACGGCTATGACCTCGGCCTAAAAGACGGTCTCGCCGAGCTGCTGGACGCGATTGTCGCCGCTGCACCACACATTCCGTGGATTCGCGTGATGTACGCCTATCCCGGCTATGTCACTCCCCGCTTGATGGAAACGATGGCTAAGCACAAACAAATTTTGCCTTACCTCGACATCCCGCTTCAGCACGGCCACCGCGAGACGCTCAAGCGCATGAAGCGCCCGGCCAACGTCGAATGGGTCTATGACACCATCGGCAAGCTGCGCGAGAGCATGCCAGAATTGGCCGTCCGCACGACTTTTATCGTCGGCTACCCCGGCGAGACCGATGAGGAGTTCGAAGGGCTGATGAAGTTCATCACCGACCTCCAATTCGACCGCGTGGGTGCGTTCAAGTATTCGTATGAAATCGGCACACCTAGCGCTACCCTTGCTAATCACGTTCCCGACGACGTGAAGCAGGCACGCTGGGAGCGCCTGATGGAAGTGCAGCAGGGCATTAGCCTCGCTAAAAATCAACGCCTCATCGGCAAGACCATCGACATCCTCGTCGAGGGTCACGGCGAAGGTGAAGACGAAGACGGCAACCCGACCGGCGGCTCACTCAGCCTCGGTCGCAGCTACCGCGACGCCCCGGAAATTGACGGCTACGTCATTGTTGAGGGTGAACTTCCCGTCGGCGAGATTGTCCCTGTCCGCATCACCGGCGCGACGACCTATGACCTGTTCGCCACGGCAGAACTGCAAGAACCGCGCACTATCAAGCCGGGTCAAGTCTTTGGCCCCGGCGACCTGATGATGCCCAACTAACCCAGCGCGTCTGACAGCTATACGCCCTCGAAATCCCCGTTGAATGGTGTTCAACGGGGATTTTGTGCTTTTTTCTGTGTTCAAATGCAGGGTTTGGTACAATCAAGAGGCAAATACACTTAGAAAAGGATGTTTTCACGATGACTTTTGATGCAGACAAGTTGAAGAGGTTGAAGTCAGCTCTAGGGGATTGGCAGCAGCGGACGTTAGCACCGACGCTGGACAAGATGGCAGAACGTCGGGCAGTCTTTACCACTGAGTCGGGTGAGCCGATTAACCGACTGTACACGCCGCTGGATGTCAAGGAACTGGACTACGAGCGCGACCTCGGCAACCCCGGCGAATACCCGTTTACACGCGGCATCCACGCCACCGGCCACCGCGCCAAGCTTTGGACAATGCGCATGTTCGCTGGGTTCGGCACGGCGGAAGAGACCAACGCCCGCTTCAAGTACCTCATCTCACAGGGCAACATGGGCTTGAGCGTCGCCTTTGACCTCCCCACCCTGATGGGGTACGACACCGATGCGCCAGAAGCTCTGGGGGAGTTCGGCTCGTGCGGCGTGGCGGTCAGTTCGCTGCAAGACATGGAAATCTTGATGGATGACATCCCGCTGGACAAAGTCACCACCAGCATGACCATCAACAGCCCCGCGCCGATTATTTGGGCGTACTATATCGCGGCGGCAGAGAAGCGCGGCGTCCCGATGGCACGTCTGCGCGGGACACTGCAAAACGATATCCTCAAAGAGTTTATCGCGCAGAAAGAGTTCGTCTTTCCGCCAGAGCCGTCCATGCGCCTCGTCACCGACACCATCGAGTTCGGCGCGCGCCATATGCCTGAATGGAACACCATCAGCATCAGCGGCTACCACATCCGCGAGGCAGGCAGCACTGCGATTCAAGAGTTGGCGTTCACGCTGGCCGACGGGCTGGAATATGTGCGCTGGGCGCTGGCGCGTGGGCTGGACATTGACGATTTCGCGCCGCGCTTAAGCTTCTTTTTCAACTGTCACAATGACTTTTTCGAGGAAATCGCCAAAATGCGCGCCGCCCGCCGCATTTGCTTCGGCGCAAAGAATCCGCGCAGTTGGCTGATGCGTTTCCACACCCAGACGGCGGGCGTTAGCTTGACCGCGCAGCAGCCAGAGGTCAACATCGCCCGTGTGACGGCGCAGGCGCTTGCGGCGGTGTTGGGCGGCACGCAGTCGCTGCACACCAACAGCATGGACGAGGCGCTGGCGCTCCCCAGCGAACACGCTGTGCGGATTGCACTGCGGACTCAGCAAGTCATCGCCGAGGAAACCGGTGTCATCAACACCATCGACCCGCTGGGCGGCAGCTATTTCGTCGAGGCGTTGACAGACCGCGCCGAGGCCGCCGTCTATGACTACTTCCGCCGGATTGAGGACTTCGGCGGGGTCATCCCCGCGCTGAAATCGGGCTTCTTCCAACAAGAAATCGCCGACTCCAGCTACCGCCATCAGCAGGCGGTGGACAGCGGTGAACGGGTCATCGTCGGCGTCAATAAATATGTGGTGGACGAGCCGCTGAAAATCCCCATCCTC
>JALONW010000151.1 GCA_025454725.1 Anaerolineae bacterium | reverse complement strand
CACCGAGTTTAATTTCATGCCTTTGCCGTCTCGTCCTTTCCTTTTTTTCAAGAATTGGTCGTACCCTTCGATTAAAGCATACGTAAGGTCTTCAAAGGTAATGACAGGACAATACTCCTTCAAAAAATCAAGATTTGTTTTTTGCTGCTGCCAAGTGACGAACTCAATATTTTTCTTTTCAATTTCAAGTTGCTGGGCGTAGAACTCTGTGAAAGTTAGTGGACTTCTTTTTACGGGTATGGGTTGGTTGAGTACATCAAATTCAGATAAGCTAAAACGACCTCCATTAATAATTCTAAATTTCTGCTCAAAACTTCTTAGCTCTTGAAGCTTGTCCAGTATTATGCTATTCTTGTAGCCATCAGAAACATAAATACATTGAGCAACATTAGGTTTATATTCTTTAGGTGTAACATATATACCTGTATTAAAATATTTACGGTTTCCTTCCAAGTACGCTTCGATTTGAATAAGTGCTTGACCGTTTCTGTTTAATTTGTTTTTTCGATTGAAAACTACATTTAATCTTAATTGCATGATTTGTTTGCGTTACAAGACTCACTGACGAAGTCGTTTCCTGACCAGCGGTTACATAATATTTCAGCGTTTCGTGAACCGCACCATCATTTACCAATGTGCCCTTATCGAGCCACACAACACGCGTACACATCTGCTGCACCGCCGCCATATTGTGACTCACGAACAACACCGTCCGCCCCTCGCCTGCGACATCGCTCATCTTGCCGATGCACTTCTTCTGGAACTCCGCATCCCCGACCGCCAGCACTTCATCGACAATTAGGATATCCGGTTCCAGATGCGCAGCCACTGCAAACCCCAAGCGCAGTCCCATCCCGCTGGAATAGTGCTTCACGGGCGTGTCGATGAACTTCTCAACGCCCGCAAAATCGACGATCTCGTCGAACTTGCGCCTGATGTCATCACGGCTCATGCCAAGGATTGCGCCATTAAGATAAACATTTTCGCGTCCGGTCAGCTCCGGGTGAAAGCCTGTCCCCACTTCTAGCAAAGCTCCGACGCGTCCGAAAATATCGATTGTGCCCTCGGTTGGCTCGGTGATGCGCGACAGGATTTTCAGCAGCGTTGACTTGCCCGCGCCGTTGCGTCCGATAATGCCAACGACTTCTCCATGTTTGACCTCGAAATTGATGTCTCTCAGCGCCCAGATTGTCTCGGTCAGGTTGGCTGCCGCCGACGCATTGCCGCTCAACAGACCGGCGACCCGGCGTGCGGGGGCGGTCAGTGCACTGGTGATTGTATCGCGGAAAGTTCGGTAGCTTTCCTGCTTACCGATGCGATACTGCTTGCTCAGACCTTCAACTTTGACTGCAATGTTGCTCATCAGTTACACCACATCCGCGAACGTTTTTTCCATGCGTCGAAAATAGAACATCCCACTGACCATCAACGCCAGCGCCGCCAGCGCCGAGACGAAGATCACCGGACCCGGCGCTGTATCTGTACCGAGCAGCGCCCAGCGGAAGCCTTCAACAACCCCCGCCATTGGGTTCAGTCCATACAGCGCGCGCAGCGTCTCATTTTCGATCAGGCTGCTCGGATAGGCAATCGGCGTGATGAACATCCAGAACTGCGTCAGAAACGGGATGATGTAGCGGATGTCGCGGAACTCCACATTGAGTGCAGACAGCCACATGCCGACGCCGACCGACGTGACCAGCGTGAGCGCCACCAGCGGGATCAGCCACAGGACATTGAGCGTCGGCGTGATGCCGTAAGCCAACATCATCACGATCAGCACGGCAAATGCAATCAGGAAGTCGATCACGCCAGCCATCACGCTTGCCAGCGGGATAATCAACCGCGGGAAATAAACTTTTTTGATCAGGTTGCTGCTTCCGACCAAGCTGTTCGACGCTTCGCCCAGACCGTAGGCAAACAACCCCCACGGGACGAGCGCGGCGAAGGCGAAGATCGGATACGGGACACCGTCAGAAGGAATTTGCGCCAATCCACCGAAAAAGATGCTGAATACGACCATCGTCATGACCGGCTGGATAATCGCCCAAGCTGCGCCAATCACCGTCTGCTTGTAGCGCACCTTGATGTCACGCTCGGTCAGGAAAAACAGCAGCTCACGGTATGCCCACACCTCATTGAGCTTGAGCGATACCCAACCTTTTGAGGGCTGAATACGCAGGTGCGGGAGGTTGTTCATTGGCGCGGCGTTAACTTCTGATTGTGATTTTTTTTCGTTAAGGATGGTCATCTGGGTTGGAGTCTGTTCTCAAGTCTGCTGCGATTTCACAACATCAACGAGCCCATGAATGAAGATAAGATTTGCGGCGAAAGCAGAGCGAACAACAGCGGATAAAATCGACGCAACACCGATTTACTAACCTAGCGTTGTCACTTGTAGATTTTAGGTCCGCAAGCGCTGTAAAACACTTGAACATGCAGTTGCATGTTTAAAAACGCAAAACACAACACTCACTCCGGCAATACCAGAGTTCTAACGTATTGTTAAAAGGGAGTTAAAATATCAGTAAATAACTTGTTTTTCGAGGAGTGAGACACTTTATTTCAAAATACGCTTTGAAAGAAAACCTATTTGCGTAGATTTGCATTTCTGCGATGGCACTCAATCCAGCAACAAGCTAAGCTCCCTATTTGATTTTGATATGGTATGTCTACAGTGATTGAAATCACCGTGTAATTCATACCAAACATAACACACACTTCAACACTTCGCAAATTAAGACTTTTGACTAAAGTCCCAAATTTTCATTGTTGAAACTTAATCATAGACGGGATGTGGGAAAGCTCGGTTCGGTTGCCAATCGTATCAGCCGTACCGACGTTCAACGGTCAAGCGAACCAATGCCAGTTGCTCTGTTGGAAAACAAGTTTGGTGGCATTGTCCTGAAAATTGGATGGATAGCCAAACTGGCGCAGAATCCGCTTGACCAGCACGCGCAACTTGGCCTGCACCGTCTTTTTCACCTACCAATCGACCGTGACGTTATCACGGACTTGCACCAGACAGAATGAAGCAAAAAAATATATGACTGATGATCGCTCTCCAGCCATAAAAACGAAAACGGCTGTGCAGGCGCACTGTTGGGACGAGCGCGACGGGTTTTACTACAGTGTTGACCTTAACCTGCTGCCCGCTGAGACGACCGGACTGCATGCCGGACAGCCACGCCACTGGGATTGTCTGATCCAGCGTATTGGTGTGTGGTCGGGCTTTCTGGCGCTGTGGGCGGGGATCGCCAGCGACGAACAAGCCGAGCGTGTACGTCGGAATTATCGCGATACAAGCTCGTTTAATGCGCCTTACGGGGTGCGGACACTCGCCAAGTACGATAAGATGTACTCGATCCGTGCTTCTGGTAATCCCTCGTGCTGGCTTGGCCCGATCTGGGGCGTCTCAAATTATCTGACCTTTCGCGGGCTGCTGCGTTACGGGTTTACCGATGATGCGCGCGAACTGGCCGAAAAGACCATCCGACTGTTTGGACGCGATGTAGAACGTTTTGGCGCGATGCACGAGTATTACCAGCCCGAAAACGGCGAGCCGATTTTGAATCGCGGCTTCAAGAACTGGAATTATCTGGTGCTGAATATGATCGCTTGGCTGGAAGGCCGTGAGGTTATCAGCGAGTTTTGAGAGGTGGTATAGATAGTGACAGTCAATCACATCTCTAAATCACTTGTGACCTGACCGAACCCTGTTCGTTACTGGGGATGTGACCTCGTTGTATTAGACTGCACTCCAAGCGGATAGAGACCCGTGGATGTCCAGTCAAGCCAGAGGAACACACCCCACCATGCACGCACTACGCCGAATTACCCTGACCGTCATCGCCGCCGCGTTGCTGCTGGCGACCTTCACTGTCCAAGCCCAAGACGATGCGCCGTTCGTGCTGCGCGTCGGCCACCAGCGCGGCGACTATTTCACCATCCTGAAGAACAACGGCAGCCTCGAAGCGGCCATCAAGGCTGAATTCGGAGATGATGCCACCGTTGAATACACCTTGTTCCCGGCGGGGCCGCCCCTGTTGGAGGCCGTCAACGGCGGCAGCATCGACGTGGGCGGTGTCGGTAACACCCCACCGATTTTCGCTCAGGCCGCCACCGTCCCGCTGGTGTATTTCGCCAGCCAGCTCTCGACCAGTGGCAGCGCGCTGATCGTGCCAGAAAACTCGCCCATCCAAAGTCTTGAGGAACTGACGGGCAAAACCGTTGCCTTTACCACCGGTTCGAGCGCCAATTATTTTGTGATCGAAGCGCTGCGCACGGTCGGCCTCGACTTCCCCGACATCGTGCCTGCACCGCTGGCCCCTGCCGATGCCCGCGCTGCCTTTGACAGCGGCAGCATCGACGCATGGGTGATCTGGGACCCGTTCCTGACCATCGCCGTTTCGCAGGTCAACGCCCGCCCCCTGATCGACAGCAGTCAGCTTGAGCCGACCCGTGGCTACTATCTCGCCTCGGAACTGCTGGCCAACGAGAACCCCGCAGCTGTACAGATCGTGTTTGACCAACTCCAAGAGACCATCACTTGGGTGCGCGACAACCCAGAGGATTACGCCGAGTTCTTGGAATCCGAGACCACCGTCCCGGCGGAGGTCTGGCTGGCTATCCGTGAGAACCGCCCGATTTACGACCTCGAATACATCGCCGACGACATCGTCGCCAGCCAGCAGGCCATCGCTGACGTGTTCGCCGAGTTGGAACTGATCCCCAACGCCATCGACGTAAGCACCATCATCTGGAGGCCGGAAGGGTTCGACCCGACCGAGCCGTCGCTGGCCATTACCCTGTTGGGTGAAGAAGAAGCTGAAACCGAAGAGACCGAGGAATAGGCGCACCGCCGCCCAAAGGAGATGACAGCGATGAACGTATTTTGGTTCCTTCCCACCAGCGGTGATGGCCGCTACCTCGCCTCACAGCAGCAGGCGCGCCCGGTGTCGCTGGATTACCTTCAGCAGATTGCTAAGGCAGTCGATGACCTCGGTTTCGCCGGGGCGCTGCTCCCGACTGGTCGGTTCTGCGAGGATGCGTGGGTCTACGCCTCGTCGCTGGTCCCGCACACCAAGCGGATGAAGTTCATCGTGGCGGTGCGCCCCGGCCTGACCTCGCCCGCGCTGGCGGCTCGCATGGCGGCCACCTTCGACCGCATCTCCAACGGGCGGCTGATTATCAACGTCGTGACCGGCGGCAGCACCCCCGACATGGCGGCGGACGCCGTCCATCTCGACCACGACAGCCGCTACGAGGTAACCGACGAGTTCCTGCACATCTGGCGCAAGATCGTCGCGGGCGAGACGGTCAGCTACGAGGGCGACCACATCAAGATCACCAACGGCAATCTGTTCTTCCCGCCGGTGCAGAAGCCCTACCCGCCGCTCTTTTTCGGCGGCTCATCGGACGCCGGACACCGCACCGCCGCCAAGCACGCCGATGTCTACCTGACGTGGGGCGAACCGCCGCATCAGGTGGCCGAGCAGATCAAGAAGGTGCGGGCGCTGGCCGAAGCACAGGGGCGCACGGTGCGGTTTGGTATCCGGCTGCACATCATCGTCCGCGAGACCGAGCGCAAGGCGTGGGACGCCGCCAACGATCTCATCCGCTATGTGGACGACAAGGCCATCGCGCAGGCACAAAGTATGTTGGGCCAGAGCGATGCGGTCGGTCAGAAGCGCATGAGCGCGCTCCACGGGGGCAGCCGTGAAGCGCTGGAGGTCAGCCCCAACCTATGGGCGGGCGTCGGACTGGTGCGCGGCGGGGCAGGGACGGCGCTGGTCGGCAGCCCTGAGATCATCGCCGAGCGGATGCGCGAATACACCGAGCTGGGCGTAGACAGCTTTATCTTCTCTGGCTACCCACACCTTGAGGAGGCCTACCGCACCGCCGAACTCCTCTTCCCACACATTGACCTGAGCGAACCGGCAGCAGACCTGCCGGTCGTGGGCAGCGAGTTCCGCGCCGGTTACGAATTTTCGCCCGCATCGAGCTTCGATCCCCGCCAGAAGTAAGCGCATTAGTGAGGTGATGGGTTGAACCCTAACCCATCACCTCGGCGTGACAGGTAAAAATCAGAGGAGAGGGAGAGACCCCATGCAGCAGGTCTTGAATCAAGGGAAAACACTGGCCGCTCCGGTCAACCAGCCGCATATCGGCCAGCGGCTTTGGGGCGCGGTCAAGCGCGGTGGCATCGGCTGGATTGTCCCCATCAGCATCGTGATTTTGTGGCAAATTTTGGTCGAGGTTGGTGTCATCCCGGAGCGCCTGCTGCCGCGCCCGACCCAAATCGTGGCCGCCGCGTGGAAATTGACTGAATCCGGTGATTTGGCGACGCACATCGGCATCAGCACTCAGCGGGCGGTGATTGGGCTGGCGATTGGCGGCGGGTTGGGCTTCCTGCTTGGCCTGATTAACGGGGTGTTCACCCTCAGCGAGAAACTGCTCGACAGCACCTTCCAGATGATCCGCACCATCCCGAACCTCGCGCTGGTGCCGCTGGTCATCCTGTGGTTCGGAATCGGGGAACCGGCGCGCATCTTCTTGATTTCGGTCGGCGTGTTCTTCCCGGTCTACCTGAACACCTTCCACGGGGTGCGCTCGGTAGACCCCCACCTGATTGAGATGGGGCGGGTGTACGGCTTGGGGCGCTTGGCGATGTTCCGCGAGGTGATCCTGCCCGGCGCGCTCCCGTCCATCCTCGTCGGGCTGCGTTTCGCGCTGGGAATCATGTGGCTAACGCTGATTGTGTCGGAGACCATCGCGGCACGTACCGGTATCGGTCACATGACCTCACAGGCGCGGGAGTTTATGCAGACTGACATCATGGTGTTCAGCATCGTGTTGTACGCGCTGCTGGGCAAGTTGGCCGATGTCATCGCCCGTGGGTTGGAGCGCGGCCTGCTGGGCTGGAACCCAAACTATCGGTCACGCTAAATCAGGAGCAGCCACGGCATGACGACAGCCTTAGAACCACAGACCGGGACGGCGGTCTCCATCCAAGCCGTCACCAAGAGTTTCGGCGTGAAGCCGGTCTTGCGCCGCCTGAGCCTGACCCTCGAACCGGGGACTTTCACGGCGGTGGTCGGCAAGAGCGGCAGCGGCAAAAGCACCCTGCTGCGCCTGATCGCTGGCCTTGACCAGCCGACCAGCGGCGCGGTGGTGGTGGACGGCCAGCCACAGACCGACCACAATCCCCAGACCCGCGTGATGTTCCAAGATGCGCGGCTGCTGCCGTGGAAGCGCGTGCTGTACAACGTCGGGCTTGGCCTCAACGGGGATTGGAAGCCAGAGGCCGAGCGCGTCCTCGCCAGCGTCGGTTTGGCTGACCGCGCAGGCGAATACCCCGGCGTATTGTCCGGCGGCGAAAAACAGCGGGTCGCGCTGGCACGGGCACTCATCCATCAGCCCCGGCTGCTGCTGTTGGATGAGCCGCTGGGCGCGCTGGACGCCCTGACGCGCATCGAGATGCAGCTCCTCATCGAGCGCCTGTGGCAGTCGCGCCGTTTTACCGCCCTGCTCATCACCCATGATGTCGAGGAGGCGGTAGTCTTGGCCGACCGCGTGGTCTTAATCGAGGACGGCCAGATTGCGCTGGATGTGACGGTAGACCTGCCCCGCCCGCGCTCTCGCGGTGACGCCCACCTCGCGGCGCTCAAGGCGCAGATTCTCAACCGAGTGATGGGGCTGGCCTGACGACCAGCCCCACAAAACGGCCTTGAGCGTTCACTTGTGCCAGTAGGTTGACCATCCCAGATATTTATTGAAGGCTTCGACCACCATCCCAGAAACTCGCGCCTGATTGATTGAGACGTGATGCTCATACCCGTTATTGCAGATGTGCGCGAGCAGTTCCTGATAGCGCGGGACTTGTACCACGCCGTACCCGCCAAACGTATCAATCGGGTCGTTGGTGAAGACCCCTTCACCTGCATAGGCGACGATTTTGCCCGCGAACTCGTCGGTGCTAATGCGTAGATAGGTAAACGGGTTTTCTCTGATGCGCCCGTAGATGGTGCCGTAGGTATTCTCTTTGCCGACCGTCCCCGCTAGGATTTCCTGATAATCCATCACCGGGATTTCGTCAATGAATACATCTTTGGCCAGGTTGGAGCAGTGGAACACCACGCCCTTATCGGGGTCATCGCCATAATTGTTGTTCCAGTCCACCAGCGCGGAGGGTTTGCCAGACCCCAGTTGCAAGGCCAACATCGCCAGCGCCCCGACGATATCGGTTTCACAGGCAGACGGATTGAGCTTGTTACTGCTCATACTCATCAGGGTGCAGGGGACGACGCCAAAGTATTCTTCCATGCTTGTCCAGCATTGGATGGCGGTTGCGTCGAGCTGCTGCGCTTCCATCCAACCGTCCAGCACCACCCCAACTTTTGCCATGCGGTACAGCGATGTCTCCGGCACATCTTTTGTGCGTGCATAGGCTTGAATGGAGGTCAATTTCGCCTGAACCATGTCATCATCGTCAGAAAGACGACCGATTTTGCCAAAGACCTCACTCAAATCGAGTGTCTCTACGCTGATTC
>JALONW010000150.1 GCA_025454725.1 Anaerolineae bacterium | reverse complement strand
AGGCTCTGGCCGCCGAAACCGGGGTTGACGGTCATGACCGTCACGATGTCGGCCAGATACAGCACATCGGCAAACGCGCTGACCGGTGTATGCGGGTTGACCGCAATCCCCGCCTTCAAGCCGAGGTCGTGGATGGCCTGTAAGGTGCGGTGGAGGTGCGGGCTGGCCTCGACATGCACCGTGATGTGCGACGCCCCAGCGCGGGCGAAGTCCGCGAGGTAGCGCTCTGGCTCCACAATCATCAGGTGGACATCCAGTGGGAGCGTGGTGGCGCGCCGGGCGGCCTCGACCACCAGCGGCCCCATCGTAATGTTGGGGACAAAGCGCCCGTCCATCACGTCGATATGAATCCAGTCCGCGCCAGCGGCTTGACAGGCGGCGAGGTCATCACCGAGGCGGGTAAAATCCGCTGCTAGGATGGAGGGGGCAATCTTAACGGAGTCCACTAAACATCCCTACGTTTCACAACAATCCGGGTCAAAGCGTCGCTAACTATAACACCTGATGAGTAGATTCGTGACGGTCTTTTTGGTTCTGTCGCGTGCGCTATACTCACCACAAGCCTATTTTTATGGTTTCTACCTTGAAGGAGTCATGTTATGACAATGCAGTACCGGCGTTTAGGACGTGCAGGCATGAAAGTCAGCGCGGTGAGCATCGGAGCATGGTTGACCTATGGCAGCAGCCGTATGGAAGAAGATGCCTCGGCCTCGTGCCTGCGGACAGCCATTGAAAACGAGATTAACTTCATCGATGTGGCCGACGTGTACGCCCGTGGTGAGGCCGAAAAGGTCGTTGGCAAGGTGATTAAAGACTTCGACCGCACCAAGCTGGTCATCAGCACCAAAGCCTACTGGCCGATGAGCGATGACATCAACGACCGTGGGCTATCGCGCAAGCATATCATGGAGGGGGTCGAAAAATCGCTTAAGCGTTTCGACATGGACTACCTCGACATCTTCTTCTGCCACCGCTACGACGATGAGACCCCCACTGAGGAGACCGTCCGAGCCATCAGTGACCTCATCCAGCAGGGGAAAATCCTGTACTGGGGGACGAGCATGTGGTCGGCCAGCAACATCGAGGAGGCCATCGGTTTCGCTCACTCGACTGGCGGGTATGCCCCCGTCACCGAACAGCCGCTCTACAACATGCTTGACCGCGATGTGGTCGAGGGTGAGCTGGAAGAAACCTGTCTCAAGCGCGGCGTCGGGCTGGTGGTATGGAGTCCGCTGGCGCAGGGCGTCCTAACCGGCAAGTACAACGATGGTGTCCCCGATGACAGCCGCGCCAAGCACGTTGACCAAGCATGGTTCGCCAAGCAAATTGACGAGGGACGTATCAGCCGCGTGCGCCAACTGTCGGCGCTGGCCGCCGAGATGGGGACGACCACCACGGCACTGGCGCTGGCATGGGCGATGAAGAATCCCGCCGTGTCGAGCGTCATCACCGGCGCATCGAAGCCCGAACAGGTTCACGAGAATCTCAAGGCGCTGGACGTGACCATCACGCCGGAAATCGACGCCAAGATTGAGACCATTCTCGACAACAAGCCGCCGCGCCGGAAGTTTAATTAGAAGAGATGAGTAGCCAGTGATGAGTGATGAGGGGCGTGTATAAACGTCATCGCTCATCATTTTGGAGAAATGAAACCTCACCCCTGCCCCTCTCCCTAGGAGAGGGGTTTTACGCGCTAGGTGGACATCTCCTCCTCTTGCCATGGAGAGGGGCTGGGGGTGAGGTTGGTGGACATACCCTCCCACCCCACCCCCGCCCTACTTTCTGCTAAAATGACGCCTGTTTTTGTTGATGCCCCACTATAAAACAGGGATTTAGGCCGACATGCTCAAAAAATGTTTGATTGCCAACCGAGGCGAAATCGCCGTGCGGATTATCCGCGCCTGCCGGGGGCTGGGGATTGCCACCGTCGCGGTTTACTCCGACGTTGACGCCCGCGCCAAGCACGTCCGGCTGGCCGATGAGGCCGTGCGCGTTGGGGAAGCGTCCCCAGCCAGCAGCTACCTCCGCACAGACCGCCTCATCGAGGCCGCCCAGCAGACCGGCACAGACTGCATCCACCCCGGCTACGGGTTCTTGAGCGAAAATGCCGCGTTCGCCCAAGCGGTCATCGACGCGGGACTGGTGTGGGTCGGGCCGCCGCCCAGCGCGATACAGGCGATGGGCGTCAAAACTGAGGCGCGCTCGCTGATGGAAGCGGCGGGTGTGCCGCTCGTTCCCGGTTTCCAGTCTGCCGAGGCCGATGACGACCGTTTCGTGCAGGAGGCGGCGCGCATCGGTTACCCGGTGATGGTCAAAGCGGCGGGCGGCGGCGGCGGTAAGGGCATCCGCATCGTGCGAGCTGAGACTGATCTGCTCCCCGCCCTCGAATCGGCGCGGCGCGAGGCACAGAAAGCCTTCAACGACCCGCGCGTCTTCTTGGAGCGCTACATTGAGCGCGGGCGGCACATCGAAGTACAGGTGTTGGCCGACCAGCACGGGAATACCGTCCACCTGTTCGAGCGCGAGTGCAGCGCCCAGCGCCGCCACCAGAAGGTCATCGAAGAATCGCCGTCTCCCCTGCTGACCGATGAGCAGCGCGCCGCCATTGGCAAGGCCGGGGTCGATGCCGCCCGCGCTGTCGGCTACGTCAACGCCGGGACGGTCGAGTTTATCGCCACACCGTCGGGCGAATTTTTCTTCCTAGAGATGAACACCCGCTTGCAGGTCGAACACCCCGTCACCGAGCTGGTGACCGGGCTTGACCTCGTGCAGCTCCAACTCCGGGTGGCGTCGGGCGAGCCGCTGCCGTTCAGCCAAGCCGACCTCACCCAATGCGGCCACGCCGTCGAGTGCCGCGTGTACGCCGAAGACCCGGCCAACGGCTTTCTACCGGCCATCGGGCCAGTGCTGCGCTTCATCCCGCCCGAAGGGGTCGGCGTGCGCGTCGATTCGGGCATCCAGACCGGCGACGAGGTGACCATCCACTATGACCCGATGGTGGCGAAGGTCATCACCTACGGCGCGACCCGTACCGACGCGCTGGAACGGATGCGCGGCGCGCTGCGCCAGACCGTCGTGCAGGGGGTGACCACCAATATCCCGTTTTTGCTACGCCTGCTCGACCATCCGGCCACCGTCAGCGGCGAACTCGACACGACCTTTATCGACCAAAACTTAGCCGACTTGCTGCCCGCCCGCCCGCCGCTGGACGACGCCGCCGCAATTGCGCTGGCGCTGTCTGAGCCGAGCCGTCTGGCGCAGGCCGTCGGCGGGAGCATCAGTGCCGACCCCAGCACCGACCCGTACAATCCGTGGGCGCGCCCTGACGGGTTCCGGCTGTCGTCACAGGGGAACTAATCTTGACCAACGCCCCGCGGGTGCTGATGGTGTCGAAGGCGTGTGTCGTCGGCATTTACCAGCGCAAACTGGAAGACCTCGCCCGCCTCGGCATTGACTTAACGGTGGTCGTCCCGCCGTCGTGGGTCGATGAGCGCGGCGAACAGCGCTTGGAGCGCGTCTACACCGACGGCTACCGGCTCGAAGTCCTGCCCATCCGTCGCAACGGAGATTTTCATCTGCACAGTTATGTCGGGCTGGGTGAACTGGTGCGCGAACTCCGCCCCGACATCGTGCATATCGACGAGGAGCCGTATAACCTCGCCGCGTGGCAGTGTTTTCACGACGCAAAGCGCGTCGGGGCGAAAACGCTGTTCTTTAGCTGGCAAAATCTGGTCAGGCGCTACCCGCCGCCGTTCAGTTGGGGTGAGCGCTGGCTGCTGCGAGGCGTCGATTACGCCCTGATGGGGACAGACAGTGCCGCCGAAGTCTGGCGGGCGAAGGGTTATACCGGGCGCTTGGCGGTCATCCCCCAATTTGGCACCGACCCCGACCTGTTTCAGCCCGCCCCGCGCCCTGACCGCCCGTTCACAGTCGGCTATTTCGGTCGGCTGGTCGAGGAGAAAGGCGTCAGCTTGCTGCTGGACGCGCTGGCGGGCTTATCCGGCGACTGGCGCGCCGTCATTCTCGGCGGCGGGCCACAGCGTGATACGCTGGTCGCACAGGCTGAGGCCGCTGGCATCGCTGGCCGGGTGACGTGGCTGGGCCAAGTCGCCTCGACCGATATGCCCAACCTGTATCACCGCATTGACACGCTGGCGCTTCCCTCCCTCACCCGCCCCAACTGGAAAGAACAGTTTGGGCGCGTATTGGTCGAAGCGATGTGCAGCGGCGTTCCGGTGGTCGGCTCGGACAGCGGCGCAATCCCCAGCGTGGTCGGTGACGCCGGACTCGTCGTCCCAGAAGGTGACGTTTCGGCGCTGCGCGGCGCGCTTGCACGCCTGCGCGATGAACCCGGCCTCGCAGCGCATTTCGCCTCAGCGGGGCGGGCGCGGGCGTTGGCACATTTCACCCAGCGCGCCGTCGCTGAGGCCACCGCCGACGTCTATCACGAGATGTTAGATATGTGAGCGCTCCCTTATTCATTTCGCCCAAACATTTATGAGAAAAGCTTCTCCTACCGTCGCAACCAATCGTTAGATTGGAGTCATGTGTAATTGTTTACCTCATCTGTTCCAGCGACAAATGCTGAAAGCGGTGGGGTCGGTTTCGTGTAAAACCACCAAAATCGCCGCACAAGAGGTTGCAGGTGGGCTGTGTTTGCGCTCCTGTTCGCTGGCTATAATCTGCCGTTGGCGGCTTCATCTAAACTTCAGGGAATCACGGAAGTTCGGGTAAGCGTGAGTGATGGCGATAACCTAAAAAAACGGGTGGGCAACCATCCTCCTTTTACGGACGTTTGAAATTGGAATTTTAGACTCATCCCTCATCACTCAGCACTTGCAAGCCCGCATCACCGTTATTCCGTGGTTCACTCAACTTTAAATAGCTGCCCCGGTTTGTGTCCGTTTTGTTTTGTAATTTTGGAGTTTTACGCAATGAACCGATGGTTTAGGACTTGGCGGGCTTGGTCGTTCAGCGCCCTGTTGATGGTGCTGGCACTCACCGCCATCCAACCGCAGTGGGGCGCTTCGGCGGCTGACTGCGGCCCGAATAACATTTGTTGGGCTGAACTGTTCCACGACAGTCGCGACCTGCTCTACCGCACGCCGGGGGGCCCCGCGCCGACCAACACAGCTGTGACCATCCGCTTCCGCACCGCGTCAGACGATGTGGGCGGCGTTGGCATGAGGTTATATAACAGCAAGCAGCTCTCCGATAACACCTTCCCCATGTCTAAGGTCGCCAGCGATGGGACATATGACTTCTGGGAGTACACCCTCAACACGGGTGCAACTGCCAACATCCTCTACTATCGCTTCATCATCAGCGACGGTTCGGCGCTCGTCTACTACGAGGACGACAACGCCGGGGCGGACTTCAATCATCGTTTTTGGGGTGGAAGCGGCGTCGCCGTGCCGACCTCGACCGATGCGTCGTGGGCGCTGACGGTCTATGACCCGGCCTACACCACCCCCGACTGGGTGAAGAACGGCATCTTCTACCAAATCTTCCCAGACCGCTTCCGCAACGGCAACCCAGCCAACGACCTCCCGGCGGGCGAGTTCTTCTACAACGAGGCGGGCGGAACCATCGTCCGGTCGCTGACCACCAACTGGAACACCGCCATCTGCGATCCGCGTGCCGACAGCAACAACGGCTGTGAAGGCTCGTGGAGCCGCAACTTCTACGGCGGCGACCTACAAGGCATCGAGGATCAGCTCGACTATCTGCAAGATATCGGCGTCAACGTCATCTATATGACGCCCATCTTTGAAGCCCCGTCCAACCACAAGTATGACGCACGCGACTTCAGCGTCGTCGATGACAACTTCGGTGGCGACGCGGCGCTCACCTCGCTGGTGACCGAAGCCCATTCACGCGGCATGTACGTCGTCCTCGACGGTGTGTTCAACCACGTCTCATCCGACAGCCCGTACTTTGACCGCTACAACCAATACGCGACTGTCGGTGCGTGCGAAAGCACCACCAGCCCGTACCTCGCGCTGTTCAAGCCGTTCTCATTGACCGGCACCGGCGCGCCCCCCTGCTCGGATGGGCGCTACTACAACGGCTGGTTCGGTTTCGACAGCCTGCCGGAATTCGACAGCCAGACGCCCGGCGGCTTCGCCCGCCAAGCCATCTGGGACGGCGGTATCGTCCACCCTTCCGGTAAGCAGGCCGAAATCGGCACGTACTGGATTACCGACTTCGACATCGACGGTTGGCGTTTGGACGTTGCCAACGATGTGGACGGCACTGGCGCGCTGGGGACCAACGACTATTGGGAAAACTTCCGCGACCGCGTGAAAGCTGCCGACCCCGACGCCTACATCGTCGGCGAGTTCTGGGGCATCGGCACACAGTGGATTAGCGGCGGCACGGCGGCGGGTTACACCCCGTCCGGCAGCAATCCCGGCGAGTGGGACGCCACCATGAACTACCTCCAGACCGCCATGCTGATGGGCTTCTGGCGTGACAGCTCACTGGAGACCGAAAACGACTTCAATCCCGGCTCACTGCCCGGCAAGCTCGTCCCACACACCCCGTCGATGCTCGCCACCCGCTACTACGACCTCAAGGAGCGCTACGCGCCGGAGGCGTTCTACGCACAGATGAACCTGAACGGCAGCCACGACACCCAGCGTGCCCTGTGGCTGTTGGACGAGACCATCCCCACCTCGCCGACCACGGGCATGATGCACCCCAGCGCGGCCAATTACTACGAACCCGGCCAGCCGGGGGCGGAAGCCGTCCAGAACTTGATGGGCTTCAGCCTGATGCAATATACCCTCCCCGGCGCGCCGCAGATTTACTACGGCACCGAGGTCGGCTTGGTCAACCCGGTCTACTTCCACAACGGCAAGTGGGAAGACGACCCG
Organism: Anaerolineae bacterium; assembly: GCA_025454725.1. Lineage (GTDB taxonomy): Bacteria > Chloroflexota > Anaerolineae > Aggregatilineales > Phototrophicaceae > Flexicrinis. Next base: position 1,734 of record JALONW010000150.1, on the reverse strand, counting down.
TACAACCGCGCCCCGTTCCCGTGGGGTGACGAGACCGGAACGCCCTACTACACTCACATGACCGACGGCAACAGCGTCCGCAGCAGCCTGTTGAGCTACTTCACCACGCTCGGCCAAACCCGTAGCTCCCACCCGTCGCTTCGCACCGGCGAGGTCGCGTTCAGCCTCGTGGATGACGCCGCCGACCACCTCGGCTACTACCGCCACATGGCTGACGGCAGCGACGCGGCCATCGTCCTGATTAACCGCAGCGGCACGGCTGGCAGCATGACCATCAGCCTCGGCTACGACATCCCGGTCGGCGCGGTCTTTGTTGACCCGTTCACCAGCACGACCTACACCACGGTCGCGGGCGTCAGTGGCACGGCCTTGACCGTCCCCAGCGTGGCAGCCAACACCGGCATGGTCTTGGTGCTGGACAGCGCCGCGTACAGCGTCCCCGGCGTCCCCACCCTCAGCGGCATGGCGGCGGGCGGCACGGCAGTTGACCTATCGTGGACGCTCCCCAGCAGCGGCTACACCTACAACGTCTACCGCAGCACGCTGTCCGGCGGCGGTGGTCGCACGCTCATCCACACCAGCGCCGTGGACGCCACCAGCTACACCGACACCACCGTCAGCAGCGGTGTAACCTACTACTACACCGTCGAGGCGGTCAGTGCGGACGGTGTAGCGAGCGACCCGTCCAACGAGGTCGGCGTGACCCCGTTCTACGACTTGACCAGTTCGTACCGTAACGTCCAGTTCCCGACCAGCATCACCCACACCCTGAGCGCGGTTAACCCGACCCCAACCGTCTACGGTCAAATCTACGTCGGCGGTGTGACCGATGCCCAAGCCACGCCGGTTGATGGTCTGACCGCCCAACTCGGTTACGGTACGGTTGGCACCGACCCGTCTACTCATGTAAGCTGGACGTGGACCGACGCCAGCCCCAATGTGGGCGCAGCGGGCGGCAACAACGATGAGTTCCAAGCCACGATGCTCCCGACCGCCGCAGGCTCGTTCAGCTACACCTACCGCTACAGCAGCGATGGCGGCGCGACGTGGTACTACGCGGTCGATTCTGGCGATAACACCTGCGACGAGGCTACCGTCTCCGGCGTGGCGCTCTGCCCGATGACTGTCAACGTCAGCACCGACACCACCCCACCGACCACCCCTACCCTGACCAAAGACTTCGACTTCGCCAGCCGGGTCGGGTTGAGCTGGACGGAATCGACGGACGACGAATCGCTGTTCGGCTACCGCGTATACCGCAGCGAAGATGCAGGCACAACCTTCGACCTCATCGCCACGGTCGGCACCGCAGTCCTGACCTATGAGGACACCAGCGTCACGACCAACACCGCGTACCAGTACTACGTGACGGCCTACGACACCGCGTTCAACGAGAGTGACCCGTCCAACACCGTAGACGCCGACACCACCGCCTCGCCGGTCGATGTCACCTTCAATGTGACCGTCCCAGCCTTCAGCCGCATGGACAGCGGCATCCAGATTATCGGCAACTCGCCAGTGCTGACTGAGTGGGGCGCGGGCGTCAACATGACCGCGACCGCCGACCCCACCGTCTGGACGGTCACGCTGACTTTCAACGAAGGCGACTCGTTCGTCTATAAGTTCCGCCGCGACGCGAACTGGGACAAGGTGGAGAAAGCCGCAAACGGCTACGACGAGACCGAGCAGCCGTATGTGGTCGGTTCAGCGGAAGGCGGCCCCTATACCGTCAAC
>JALONW010000149.1 GCA_025454725.1 Anaerolineae bacterium | reverse complement strand
CGCCATGTCGTCGATTCGCACACGGCTGCGCGGCGGGGGTCGGACGGTCTTGGTCAGCCAGCAGACCGCCCGCCTGACCGATGTGTGGTATCAGCAGGGCGTTGATGAGCGCCTTCCGATGGTCAACGACCTAACCACCCTGCCCGACGCGGGAACGGCGGTCTTGGTCAACGGGACATTGCAAGACGGCTGGACGCTGGACATCGGGACGCCGCTGTCGGTCATCACCGACGCGGAATTATTCGGCTGGGGAAGACCGGAACAGCGGCGGCGCAAGGTCAACCGCCCGGCGCGCCTCCCAGAATCGGATTACGCGGCGTGGAACACCGGCGATTTCGTCGTCCACGTCGATTACGGCATCGGCCAGTTTAACGGGACGGTCAAGCGCACGCTGGAAGGCGTTTCGCGTGAATATCTCGAAATTCGCTACGGCGCAGGCGATATGGTGTTCGTCCCGATCCATCAAGCCGACCGGCTGACGCGCTATGTCGGCGTGGACGACAAGCCGCCCACGCTGCATCGCCTCGGTCAGCAAGACTGGATTAAGGCGTCCACTCGGGCGCGCAAAGCCGCCGAAGATGAGGCGAAAGAGCTGTTGGAAATCTACGCCGAGCGCGCCGCCGCGCAGGGCTACGCCTTCAGCGTCGATAACCACTGGCAGCACGAATTAGAGGCGTCCTTCCCCTATGTCGAGACCGAAGACCAGCTCCGCGCCGTGCGTGAGGTCAAAGGCGACATGGAACGCCCGATTCCCATGGATCGGCTGGTGTGCGGCGATGTCGGCTACGGCAAAACCGAGGTCGCGGTGCGCGCCGCGTTCAAAGCCGTGGCCGAAGGAAAGCAGGTCGCCGTCCTCGTCCCAACCACCATTCTGGCGCAGCAGCACTACGAGACCTTCGCCAACCGCATGGCGGCTTTTCCCGTCCGCATTGAGCTGATGTCCCGTTTCCGCACGGCCAAAGACCAAGCGCGGGTCGCGCCCCACATCAGCGCCGGGGAGGTCGATATTGTGGTCGGGACGCACCGCATCCTGTCCGACGACATCCAGTTTAAGAACCTCGGCCTCGTCATCATCGACGAAGAACAGCGTTTCGGCGTCAAACAAAAGGAACACTTCAAGCGGCTGCGCGCTCAAGTCGATATTCTGACGCTGACGGCCACCCCCATCCCGCGCACGATGTATATGACGCTGACCGGAGTCCGCGACATCAGCATGATTCAGACCCCGCCGGAGGAGCGCCTGCCGGTCATCACTCACGTCGGCCAGTTTGACGAGGGTATGGTGCGCCAAGCCGTGCTGCGCGAGATGGAGCGCGGCGGGCAAGTGTTCGTCGTCCACAACCGGATTGGGACGATGGATGTGGTGCGTGATCGCTTAGAGGAGATCGTGCCGGAGGCGCGCATCATCACCGCTCACGGTCAGATGAACCCGCGCACCCTCGAAGCGATCATGACGGCGTTTGGGCGCGGCGAGTATGACATCTTGCTGGCGACCGCCATCATCGAAAACGGCATCGACATCCCCAACGTCAACACGGTGATTATCGACCGCGCCGACTGGTTCGGCCTGTCGCAGCTTTACCAACTGCGCGGACGGGTCGGACGCGGCGCGCAGCAGGCTTACGCCTATTTCTTCTTCGCGGATGAGCGACTGACGCAGGAGGCGTTCGCCCGGCTCGATACGCTGGCCGAAAACACCAAGCTCGGCGCGGGATTCCAAATCGCCATGCGCGACCTTGAGATTCGCGGCGCGGGTGACATCCTCAGCACCAAACAGACCGGCCACGTCGCGGCCATCGGCTTGAACCTGTACACCCAACTGCTCTCGCAGGCGGTCAGCCGACTCAAGGGCGAAAAACAGGACTCGGCGGGGCTGGCGGTCAGCGCACCCGGCATCCAGATCGACCTGCCGCTGCAAGCCTACCTCCCAGAGGATTGGATTGCCGAGATGGAGCTTCGTTTGCAATTGTACCGGCGCATCGGCAGCCTGACGCGCCTCGACGAGGTGCAGGCGCTGCGCGAGGAACTGCGCGACCGCTTCGGGACGCTTCCCAACGCGGCGGACGGACTGCTCTATCAGATTGAGGTCAAGCTGTTGGCGCAGTTGGCGGGCGCGACCGGCATACAGGCGCGGCGCGGCGTAATTCACATCAAACTCCCCTACCTGCCGGACATCGACCGTGAGGCGCTGGCTGAACGGCTCAACACCGACGGGGCGGACGTGGCCGTCACCCGTGTGGCGGTCGAACTGCTGATGGGGCTGGGCGACACATGGCGCATCGCCCTCATCGACACGCTGGAACGCCTCGTCAGCGAATACGAGTCGCTGCCGCTGGAACCGCAGGGCTACCGGGTCTAAGCGGTAGGTCAACAGTCGGGTATAGGCGGTCAAAAACCGCCTATACTTTGGGTTGGGGAGAATAAACTATGAAACAGATGAAACACATCATGATATTGCTTCTATTTTCAATGGTGTTCTCTTTCACGCCTACCATTGCTCAAGATAGCGATCTTCCGATTGTCATTGATGTGGAAAAAGCTAGTCAACTACAAGAAATAACGGCGCTAAAAACAGATGGTTTATGGATTAACGAGCTAGAATTTCACCCTTCCGGTGAGTTTCTGGCCGTTCTCGAAACATCGAGTCCTTATGATGGTTATCGTGGTTTTCAGGGAAAAATAACCCTCTGGCAAACGTCTACTTGGGAGAATGTAAACACGCTGGGTGGCGAAGATTTTTCAATAACCAGTATGTCATTCCACTCGAATGGAATTTATATTGCTTCTGGAACCGTAGAGGGTGAAATACTGATTTGGAATTGGCAGTTTGAGGAATTGGCCGGAAGAATTCAAGGACACGAAACACAGGTTAACGCCGTCCACTTTGAGTCCGGTGGCGGTGGTATCATTTCAGGGAGCGGCGCGGTTTACAGCAGTCCAGAGATTGGTGACACAAGCATAACATTGTGGAATACCAATCCTTTAGAGGAATTTTCTGTTTTAGTTCCCGACGATACAGAATGGGGCGCTGCGCTAGATATTATTGTCAGCCCCAGAAATGGGCTAAGAGCCGTGGGCATGTCTGATGGTCAGGTTCGGCTGTGGGGATCGGAATCCAACACACTCAGAGCCATGTTAGACGGTTATACAAATACTCGGAGCATCCTATTTACTGCTGATGATGCGGGGCTTCTTTTTCCCAGTTATGATGGCGTTCGCATCTGGAATGTGCGAGCCGCTTACAGAAGTTTTGGCTATGTTCCAGAATATCGGCTCATCGCACCCATTGCTAAACCAGATGCCCCACTAGACGAACGGGAATTCATCTTCAGCATCGCCTTAAATCCAGCCGAGTCCGTATTGGCTGTTGGCTATCACGATGGCATGGTGCGCCTATGGGATATGATGACAGGTGAGCGCCTAATGGTTTTAGAAGCTCACAACGAACGAATTACCGCCCTCGCATTCAGCCCAGACGGGACGCTGCTGGCGTCGGGCGGCGCGGACGGCACAGTTCGGCTGTGGGGTATCCCAATGGGAGAGGGATAAAATAATGTCGATACTATTCGCCATCATACTTTTTCTGCTTTCGTTTAATGCTTATAGCTATAGTAACGTGATAAGTCATCTGGAATTTGACGAAACGCATGAAATAAGCTCACAGACGATATATCAATCGGAAATTCCCGAAAATGGCATAATTGACGTGATATTTATCCCGAACACAAGTTTATTGGCTTTTATAGACGCATCATCGCCAATTGATGATGGTTCGCTTCTGTTTTACGACGTTGAAAAACAGGAATCTATCGCATTTTTACTTGAAGTTATGAAAGCAGTGCGTGTGATTACTGATTCTGATGGTTCATACTTATTTACCGGAAATAGACAAGGTGATGTCACTGTTTTTGCTACTGAGATGAGAGAAACAGTCACTCAATTTTCCGCCAATGACGCGGTAATTGAAGCGATAGACATTTCTGAAGATGGACAACACATTGCTACAGCATCAACAAATTCAAATGCCTATTCAGGGATTTATTCTTTTGGATTATTCCTAAATACAGGGGATGTTATATTTCAAAAACCAAGTTCAGATGGAGATGGTTTAGCAGTAACTTTTATTGACGAATTAGAACAGGTTGCTTATGTCACCAACTTAAATGGGAATATGGGTACGGTTAATGTATTAGACACATCTAGCGGGGAATATGTGGGGGGATGTCCTAACCACAATCATGTTTCCAGAGACATTTTATACGTAAAAAGCGGAGAATATTTACTTTACGCTGCCACCGATGGGATTCGAAAATGGGACTTGAGAGACTGTAAAGTTCATTCAGATGCATGGTCGATCTTCGCCCAAATACCATCAGATGAGCAAATTTGGGCTATGACTATAAATTCAACTGAATCTGTTTTAGCTGTTGGAGGCGGTAAAATTCAAAATCCGGGTAACTCCGGCGTTATCCGGTTGTTCAACCTCCAAACAGGTCTACTCATAGACACAATAGAACTACAATCAGAAGTTACGAATTATACAACCATCTATACCCTCGCCTTTAGCCCAGACGGGACGCTGCTGGCGTCGGGCGGCGCGGACGGCACGGTTAGAGTGTGGGGCATCCCAATGGGAGAGGATTAGAGAATGCTAGGTAGCAAAATGTTTCTTATCTCACGTTTAAAGCTCATATTTGTCCTCGCAGCGTTGGTGTTGTCGTCTACAGTGACGGTTACACCCGCAATGGCGGATCATCAACCGTGTGATTTCCTCGCAGACACAATGACAATGGGTTTTCCAAACGTTGTGCAAGATTTAGCATACGACTCGACAGGGAAATTCCTTGCTTCGCTCCATCGACATGCGGCCCTATGTGTTTGGAATGTCAGCGAGCCTTCAGAAGAACCCCTTGCACGGTTCACCCGAAATGCTTCCATTACCGTCAATTGGATCCAAGAGGACACTTCTCTCGTATATGTTCAATCCAATAAAAGCCTGAGCAGTGTAGTCACACTCGATGCGGCATCTGCTCAAATACAGCAAATGCTCGTATCGCAAAATTCCTACAATTCATCAGATTACAATGTAGACCAAAATCTGCTGGTGGTGGCAGGACGCGCCTTCAACGAAAGAGACACAACATTTTTTGAGCGGGTGATATTTTACGATCCCATTTCAGGGAGAGATGCCGCCAACTCTTTTAGTTTTCCCCCACGCACAGAACCATATGGGAACTACATCCAAGAACTCTCCCTTAACTCATCCGCCGACAAGATAGCATTCGCCACCAGAGAAGGGCTTATCCTCACCGACATGAGCGGCAACCGTCAAGACATCTGCCCGACGGCGCAAGAATGGGAAAATAACTGGGCGTATACCGTGGATTGGCATCCAGACGGCAACGCGCTGTTAACGGGTCTGGGAGATGAGTCCAGCGGGCAGCTTTTACTGTGGCGGCTGGAAGAGGACTGCGTCACGCTGGATGAAACTTCTCAGGACGACCTCCCCCGCCGGGTGAGAATCGTCGAGTTCAGCCCAGATGGAAACTGGTTCGTCACATCAGACGATGAAACGCTGGCAGTATGGTCTTATGCCACTATGGAAATCGTGGATTCGGCTCCCATCAAGCGCGTTTCCGCTGTCGCATGGCATCCGGCAGGAGATCAGATCGCCGTGGGGACAACAGACAGTGAACTCATGCTCATCGAGTTTACTGACGAATCGCTGGGTGATCCGATGATTCTTCTTGAAGCAGAAGAATGATTTTTTTCACGGCGCGGCGTGTGACCCGTTCGTCTCGGCTGAGGCCATGCCGTCGGCGTTGAGCAGCGTAAAGCGGAAGCGCCCGCCCGCGCCAAGGTCGTTACCCTCCGCCCAGATGCGCCCGCCGTGCGCCTCAACGATGTGCTTGCAGATCGCCAAGCCCAAACCCGTCCCCTCGCGGCCAGAGCGCGCCGGGTCTACCTGATAGAAACGCTCGAACACGCGCTCGACCTGCTCGGACGGCACGCCGGGGCCGCTGTCCAGCACGCTGATGACGACCTCCTCACCCGCCGCTGCCGCGGTAATGGTGATGGAACCGCCCTCCGGCGTCCACTTAAGCGCGTTGTGCAGTAGGTTAATCACCACCCGCTGAATCAGGTCACGGTCGCACAGTACGCGCAGTTTGGTCGGGATATTACGCGCCAGTGCCAGCTTTTTGCGCTCGGTCTGGCTCATCAGCCGGTCAAACGACATCTCGACCAGCTCGGCCAAATTCACCTCGACCATGCGGACAATCGCCTGACCAGACTCAATCATCGACAGGTCAGCCATCGACTGCACCAGCCACAGCAGCAGGTCCGTCTCGTGGGCAATCTGCTTGATGCTGGTGATGCTGTCCTTGCGCTTGGGCTTGTCTTGGTCGTGGAACAGCCCATCGATAATCAAACGAATATTGGCGATGGGGTGACGCAGCTCGTGCGAGATATTCGCCACCATGTCACGGCGCGCCCGGTTGAGCTTGACCAATTGGCTGATGTCTTGAAGCGCCAGCGTCAGCAGGCCGCCGTTTTCGCGCTTGCAGGTCTGGGCGTGGACCAAAATGGTGTCCTCCCCCATCACCACCTGCTCTTCGATGTGGTCTTCACCGTAAGCCAGCGCATTTTCGACCAGCGAGAGCAGCGCCGGGTTATCCGTCACCTCGTTTAGGCGTGCGCCCGCCGCCAGCGTCGGAAACCGTCCACGGGCGGCGCGGTTGTGGCTCAAGACGCGCATGTCCGTCCCGACCACCAGCAGGCCGTCCTCGGTCGCGTCCACCAACAGGCCGACCAACTCGGCGCGCCCGGCCAATTCGCGCACCAATTCCGGCGATGGGGGCTGTGGTTGACCTTTGGCCGCCGCGGATGCACTGCCCAGCGCGCTCAGGGAGGATTGCAGCTCTTTGATAGCCGCGTCGCGGGCGCGCAGGCTGGCCTCCAGCTCTTTGACCATCGTCTGACGCTGAGTAAGGTCGAGCTTCAGGCGCGATTCACTCTCGCGCAGCGTCTTGAGCGCGTCGCGGCCATTTTCGTAACGAAACCACAGCACTCCCGCTGTCAGCGCGAGTGCCAAGACTAATAGCTCTAGCATAGCCCCCCTTGGGGGAAGTCCCTATCCTACCCCTCGAAGCGGTATCCCACCCCGCGCACCGTCACAATGCGGCGCGGGTCAGACGGGTCATCTTCCAACTTCTCGCGCAACCAGCGAATGTGGACATCCACCGTGCGCTTATCGACAAAATAATCATACCCCCAAACCTTGGTCAGGATGAGGTCACGGCTCAGGACGGCGCTGCGGTTCCGCATCAGTTCGGTCAGCAGGTCAAACTCCTTATTGCTGAGTTTTACCTCGTCGTCCCCCTTGAACACCCGCCGCCCGGTCAAATTTAGGCGCAGGTCATTGCTGATGAGTTCATCCTGTTGGACGACCAACTGCCCCGGCGACCGGCGCATCACAGCGCGCACCCGTGCCAGCACCTCGCCCAACCCAAACGGCTTGACCACGTAATCGTCTGCGCCGCTTTCCAACCCGACAATCTTGTCGATTTCGGTCCCACGCGCCGTAATCATGATGATGGGGATGTGGGCAATCGACGTGTCGTGGCGCACCATCCGGCAGATTGTCAGGCCGTCCAACTTGGGCAGCATGATGTCGAGGATGATGAGGTCGGGTGTCTCAGCGCGAATTTTCTCTAGACCAGCCTGCCCGTCCACCGCCGTACTGACGGTGAACCCTTCGCTCCGCAAATTGGTGGCGAGGTTTTGCAGCAGTGCTTCGTCGTCTTCGATAACCAGTACCTTGGGCATAGTTTCCCTCGAATGTGGCGTCACGCTTAACATTATCGGATACCCATGATAAAAGATGGTTAAACTTAGACGGTCGAATGTTAAGAGGTTGGCTGTGCGACTGGGGAGTCACCCCCAGCCGCCTAGCTAAATTCGCGTATGTCCAGTGTGGTAGGTTCGGCCTGCGCGATGTCGTACACGTCAAACGCCAGCGATGATAAATCCAGCACACCGTAAGTATGAGACGATGACCGGGCGCTCTTGAAGGTATAGAGCGAACCGGGGTTGATGGCGCAGCCGCGCCCGACCCGTGCGAACAGTGGAACATGCGTGTGGCCGGTGATGAGGACATCGACCTTAAGCGACGCCAGCATCATGTCCAGCAGCGTGTTAGAGATGTGGTCCCGATACAGCCCCCAAAGGTTGTTGCCGGGCTTGCCGTGGCACATAAACACCGATACCGACCCTAACTTCCCGCGCCAGTCCATCGGCAGGTTGCGGAGGAATGTCGCGTTTTCCGGGTCGAGGCCGTGGTCCCATTCGTCGTGGTTGCCCTTGACGGTGGTAATCCCCCGTTCACGGATACGGGTAACGACCCCATTACCCTCTGGCCCGCGCCCCACGAGGTCGCCAGCGCACAGGATATGCTGCACATGGTGGTGGTTTTCCAGTCGTTCGAGGGCGGTGTCTAGGGCGCGCAGGTCTCCGTGGATGTCTGAAATAATCCCAATCTGCATCCGATACTAAACCTTGTGGTCAACATGATGTCCATTATACCGCATCCTAAGTTAGAAGGGTGTAATCATTTCCGCCGCCCACATCTTAATCACGTTATCGCC
>JALONW010000514.1 GCA_025454725.1 Anaerolineae bacterium | reverse complement strand
GCCAGCAGCAACGCATCTTTACAGTGAAATCCACCAGCAGCCCGGTGTGGTCGGTGACCTGATCGAGTCGCAGCTAGAGGCCGCCCGCGCCGCCGCCAAGGCCATCCGCAAGTTCAAGCCGCAGTTTGTGATGATTGCGGCGCGTGGCACGTCGGACAACGCCGCCCGCTATGCCCAATATCTGCTGGGGATTCAGCTGGGTCTGCCGGTCGCGCTGGCGCTGCCATCCGTCCACACACTGTACGACTCCGCGCCGAGGTTGGGGAAGGCGCTGGTGATTGGAATCTCGCAGTCCGGCGCGTCGGAAGACATCCGCCGGGTGGTATCCGACGCCCGCGCACAGGGCGCGCTCACCTTGGCGATTACCAACACGCCCAATTCGGTGCTGAACCAAGCCGCCGATTATCATATTGACCTCGGCGCGGGGCCAGAGATTGCAGTGGCTGCCACCAAAACCTACACCAGCGAATTGGCCGCGGTCGCGCTGTTGGCCGCTGCCTATCAAAACAAGGGGCTGCGTGAGCTGCGCCGTCTGCCCACTTGGATGGCGCAGACACTCAAGCGCAACACCGGAATCCAGCACTGGGCGGAGCGCTACCGCTACGCGCAGTCGCTGGCGGTCATCGGGCGAGGATATAACTACTGCACGGCTTACGAGGTCAGCCTGAAGATCAAAGAGCTGTGCAGCATGACGAGTCAAGAATATTCCGAGGCCGACTTTCGCCACGGCCCGATTGCGGTCGTGCAGCGCAACTATCCGGTGCTGACGGTCGCGCCGCAGGGTGCGCCGCTGCCGCTGATGCTCGACCTGATGGACAAAATCCATGCCAAAGGCGGCGAGGTGCTGGCGATCAGCAACGACCCCGCCGCGCTGAACAAGGCCGATAAGCCCATGCCGCTGCCGGAGATGCCCGAATGGTTAAGCCCCCTCTGCGCGGTGCTGCCCGGTCAGCTCCTCGCGCTGTATATGGCGCAGGAAAAAGGGCTGGATGTCGATAAGCCGGAAGGGCTGACCAAGGTTACGATTACCAGCTAGGCCGCCTGCCGCCCAATATCTCAATCCCCCGTCCACACCCTGATGGGGGATTTTGTTTTGAGGGGGTAAACCAAAATGCCTATGCGTGAGTTGCTTGACAAACCCAAATGCACGGGTTAAGCTCTGCGGCGTAATCGAAAACAAACGAAAACACACGCAATTTGCGTAAATCGTCACAATCGCCTTTATACAGTTGGCATGTGGCGACTTTGGTTATTTTTTGGGCTTATGTGATTATGTCAGCAACCCGTACTGTTATTGCAGTAGACCTCGGCGCGGAGTCTGGGCGTGTGATGTCCGTCGATTTCGACGGCGCACACCTCTCGCTGTCTGCCACCCATCGCTTCCCGAATGTGCCAGTCAACGCACGCGGGATGCTGTATTGGGATGTGCTGCGGCTGTGGGGCGACATCAGTGAGGGCATTAGCAAGGTGACAGGCGCGGCTTCGGTCGGTGTCGATACATGGGGCGTCGATTACGCGCTGCTGGACAAGCGTGGTGAGCTGTTGGGCAACCCGCGCCACTACCGCACCCGCACCGTCCCGACCATGGAGCGCACGTTTGAGCGCGTTGGGCGTCGGGCGATTTTTGACCACACCGGCATCCAGCTCATGCCGATCAACGGGCTGTACGAGCTGGCCGACCGCGCCGAACAGCGCGACCCGCACCTCGACCTCGCCGAGACGCTGCTGACCATCCCCGATCTGTTTCATTATTGGCTGACCGGTGAACTGTTCTGTGAGTTCACCCATGCCACGACAACCCAAATGTACAGTCCGCACGCAATGGGTTGGGACGTTGACCTGCTGGCAGCGCTGGGCATCCCGACCCGGATTTTCCCACGGGTCGCCATGCCGGGCGAGGTGGTCGGCACGTATAACAGCCTTAAGGTGATTGCGCCCGCCGCGCATGACACCGGGAGCGCGGTAGTAGCCGTCCCCAGCACCCGCGACGATTTCGCCTATATCAGCAGCGGGACGTGGAGTTTGATGGGGTTGGAACTGGACGCGCCTATCATCAATGATGACGCCTACGCCGCCAACCTGACCAACGAAGGCGGCGCATACGGAACGTTCCGGCAGGGCGACGAGTACAGCTACGAAGAATTGGTGCGCTTGGCGTCGGAAGCCGCGCCGTTCCGCTCGATTTTTGACCCCAACGCGCCGGAGATGCTCCCGCCCGGCGACATGCCCGCCCGTATCCGCGAGTACTGCTCGCGCACCGGTCAGCCTGTCCCGACGACGGTCGGGGAGGTGATGCGCGCTGTCTACGAGAGCCTCGCGCTCAAATATCGCCATACGCTCGACAATCTGCGCGCCGTCAGTGGGCGGAGCGTGGCGCACCTGCACATCATCGGCGGCGGCAGCCTCAACGCGCTGCTCTCGCAGATGACCGCCGACGCCACCGGCTGCACAGTCATCTGTGGGCCGGTCGAGGCCACCGCGCTGGGCAACGCGATTGTGCAGCTCATCGGGCTGGGCGACCTAAAAGACATCCGCGAGGCGCGTGCGATGTTGGCGCAAGCCGTCGAGACCCAAACCTATCACCCGACCGACCGTGACCGCTGGGAAGAACAGTATCAGCGCTTTAGAGCGCTCCCGTTGACCATTTAAGGCCGTTTCTGTCCCACTTAAAAGCGTTGATACGAAGGTAAATGCTGCTTATGGAAGACTTGTTGACCCTAGAGGACATCTCGAAACGTTTTCCCGGCGTGCTTGCGCTGTCGGGTGTCCGTTTCGACGTGCGTCCCGGCGAGGTTCACGCCTTGCTGGGCGAAAACGGGGCAGGCAAATCCACGCTGATTAAGATTATCAGCGGTGTGTACCGCCCCGACAGCGGCGCGCTCTTGTTAGACGGTCGCCCCGCCCACTTCAATGGTCCCCGTGACGCGCAGAAGGTCGGGATTGCCACCATCTTCCAAGAACTCAGCTT
>JALONW010000003.1 GCA_025454725.1 Anaerolineae bacterium | reverse complement strand
GGTGCTGCCGTAGGGCTGTAATTAATTTAAGAGGTTTTACCCCCTCATCCCCCTGCCCCTTCTCCCAGCCTTCGGCGGCTAAAGCGCGCAAGCGGGGAGAAGGGGGTTCCGGCTCAACATGAATGAGGCAATTCGGACATTCGGTAAGCGGACGCCCCGTTGGGCGTCCCTACAAATCGGGTCAGACTGTAGGGACGCGCAACGGCGCGTCCGCCGAAAGTTAAATCCGTATTCGCTTGATAAAACGGCATCCTATCATCCTTGCGCTTGAGAACCCCTCTCCTAGGGAGAGGGGCAGGGGTGAGGTTCTGACCCCAAATCACACAAAAAAGAGGTAAACCCGCTCATGACTGACCAGACCACCCCCCATCGAATCAGCGCGTTGGAGATGCGCGGCGTGACGAAGCGTTTTCCCGGCGTGCTGGCTTGTGACGGGGTAGACCTGTCGGTCGGGGCGGGCGAAATCCATGCGCTGTTGGGTGAAAATGGCGCGGGCAAAAGCACGCTGATGAAAATCCTGTACGGCCTGTACCAACGGGACGGCGGCGAAATTCTGCTAGACGGTCAGCCGGTACATATCACCTCACCGCAGCAGGCCATTCGGCGCGGAATCGGCATGATTCACCAGCATTTTATGCTCGTCCCGTCGCTGACGGTGGCTGAAAATGTCGCGCTGGGATTAAAAACTTCTTACACCGTTGGGATTGACCTTGCGGCGGTCACGGCGCGCCTCAAGTCGCTGTCCGAACAATATAATTTGAAGGTAGACCCGCATGTCCCGGTCTGGCAGCTCTCGGTGGGGGAGCAGCAGCGGGTGGAAATTCTGCGGGCGATTTATAAAGGCGCTGACCTGTTAATTTTGGATGAGCCGACCGCCGTCCTCACGCCGCTAGAGGTCGAAGACCTGCTGCGCGTGCTGCGCCAGTTTAAGGCGGAAGGCCGACTGTTGATTTTTATCTCGCATAAGCTGCAAGAAGTCCTCAGCTTGTGCGACCGAATTTCGGTGCTGCGCGACGGGCGGCGCGTTGGGACGGTCGAAGCAGCTAATGCGACCCAAACGTCGCTGGCGCAGATGATGGTTGGTCGCCCGATTGTGACGCGCCACGCCCGTGCGGTGGTCGAGCGCGGGGCAACACGTCTGCGCCTAGACGGGGTGAGTGTCCGCAATGACCGGGGCAACCTCGGCCTAAACGCGGCTTCGCTGACCGTCCACGCAGGCGAGATTGTCGGGGTGGCGGGGGTGTCGGGCAACGGTCAGCACGAATTGGCCGAGGCCATCGCCGGCCTGCGACCTGTTGAAGTGGGGACGGTTTGGGTCGATGAACTGCCGGTCAACGGCAGCACGCCCGCTCAGATGAATCGGCGCGGCCTGTCTTATATCCCAGAGGAGCGCATGATTGACGGCGTGGTCAAGCCGTTCACGGTGGCCGAAAACCTCGTGCTTCAGGAGCATGGCCGCCCGCCGTTTTCACGCGGCGGCCTGTGGATTAATGCCCGCGCCATCCGCAGCGCGTGCGAGGATGCCATCCGCCGCTACCGCATCAAGACGCCCAGCCCGAATACGCCGATTAAAAACCTGTCGGGCGGCAACATCCAAAAGCTGATTCTGGCCCGCGAGCTGGCGCGCCAACCGTCGATTTTGGTGGCCGCACAGCCGACCCGCGGCGTGGACATCGGCGCAATTGAATATATCCACCAATGCCTGCTTGAGGAGCGTCAGCGCGGCGCGGCCATCCTGCTCATCTCGGAAGACTTGGACGAAATTCAGGCGCTGGCAGACCGGATTCTCGTCCTCTACGAGGGGCGGATTGTCGGTGAAATCGACCACGCCGATAACGTCTCCATCGAAGAAATCGGCGCGCTGATGGCGGGTGGGTCGCTGGCCGCTGCTGGGGATTGACTACATCAGGTCCGGTAAGGAGCGCAGTACCGCCGATTCCGTCGTCAGTGTGATGCCTTCATGGTGGTGACTGATGCTCAACGGCTCGCCTTCCAGCAGCGTATAGGTCACACCATCGCCCGCCACTCGCATGCGGATTAGGCGGTTTTGGAAGGTCAGCGAGAAGCTGTAAGACGTCCAGCCCGCGGGCAGCGACGGTTTGAACGACAGCCGCCCGTCAATCTGGCGCATCCCGCCGAACCCGTACACGATGCCCATCCACGTCCCGGCCATGTTGGCGATGTGCACGCCGTCTTTGACGTTGCCGTGATAGTCGTCCAAGTCCATGCGCGAGGTGCTGACGAAATATTGGTAGGCCTTCATCGGGTCACCGACCTCGGCGGCCATGATGCTGAAAATGCAGGCCGACAGCGACGAGTCGTGGGTGGTGACGCCCTCATAGTATTCAAAGGCGCGGCGCTTGTCGTCCGCTGTGAAGCGCTGCCCCTGTAGGAACATGGCGAGGATTAAATCGGCCTGCTTGCAGACCTGATGGCGATAAATCACCAGCGGGTGATAGTGTAGCAGCAGCGGGTAATGGTCGTCGGGCGTGTTGGCGAAGTCCCAAACCGGGCGGTCGAGGAACCGGTCATCTTGCAGATAGAGGCCGGTGCTGGAGTCATAGGGGAGGTGCATCCGCTCGGCGGCCTTGCGCCACAGCACGATTTCGTCATCGGTCAGGCCGAGGCTGGTTTGCAGCTCGGCGTAGCGCTCTGGGTGTTCGATGCTCATCCAGTGGACGACTTCGGCGGCGTAGTTGAGGTTTTGCTGCGCCATCAGGTTGGTATACAGGTTGTTATCGACGAGGGCGGTGTATTCGTCGGGGCCGGTCACGCCGTTGATGCAGAAGGCGTCGCCCTTGCGCGGGTTGAAAAAGCCGACGTGCGCCCAGACTCGCGCCGTCTCTACCAACATTTCTGCGCCGTGGGTGAGTAGGAAATCCACATCGTCGGCGCTCTCGACGTAACGCTTAATCGCGTGGGCGATGTCGGCGTTCAGGTGATACTGCGCCGTCCCCGCCGGGAAATAGGCCGAAGATTCCTCACCGCCTATGGTGCGCCACGGGTAGAGCGCGCCGGTCGGGTGGGCGAGGTCGCGGGCGCGCTGGCGGGCGTGCGGCAGGATGTGGTGACGATATTCCAGCAGCTTACGGCTGATGTCTGGGTGGGTGCTGAGGAAAAACGGGATGACGTACATCTCGGTATCCCAGAAGTAATGACCCTCGTAGCCCTCGCCGCTCAAGCCTTTGGCGGCCATGTTGGTCTTGCCGTCGCGCCCGACCGATTGCAGCAGGTGGAACATATTCAGGCGGACGCCCTGCTGAAGCGCCGGGTCGCCTTCGATTTCGACATCTGCCCGTGCCCAAAAATCGGCGAGGTAGGCGACGTGGGCGGCCTTTACCGCGTCGAATCCGCGTTCGGCGGCAGTGTTGACGTGTGCCAGCGCCTCGTCAATCAGGTCAGGTTCGGCGGTGTCCTGCGTGCTGGTATAGGCGATAAATTTGTCGAGCGTGATGGGGACGCCTTCCTCGGCGCGGTAGAAAAAGGCCATCCCGACCCATAAATCGCCCTCGCGTTCCATGACGATGGTCGGCGTGTCGGTGATGTGAGCGATGGCGCAGCCCAGCGCCATCCCGCTGCGGCGCGTGCGCTGACTGAGCGCGACCGCCGACAGCGCCAGCCGTTTTTCGGTCACGTCGAGGACGCGCCCGTGTAAGCCGCTGCCGACGCGAGGGTCGTTCCCTGCCTTGAGGTTGGTCACGTCGCCGTCGATGGCCGACTCGATACGCAAATCGCCGCTGAAGTTGAGCGCCGTTATCGTGCAGCGGATGGCCGCGAGGTGCTTCTCGGCAAGGCTGACCAGCCGGGTGGTCTTGACCTCGATTTCCTTCCCCAGCGGGCTGCGCCAGACGACGGTGCGCGTCAGAAGGCCGTTTTTCAGGTCGAGCTGGCGCTGATGCGAGACCAATTCGCCGCTGGCGATGTCGAACGGTTCTTCGTCCACCCAAATCGTGATGCGCTTGGCGTTGGCGACGTTGAGCATCGTCTGGCCGTTCTCAGCGAACCCGTAGGCCGCTTCGGGGTACTTGATTGGCTCGGTCTCGTAGAAGCCGTTGAGATAGGAGCCGTCTACGCTGGTGTTTTCGGGGCCGGTGTATGGCTCCTCGAACGCGCCGCGCATCCCAATAAAGCCGTTGGCCAGCGCGAACAGAGTTTCGGTGCGCTTGTTGTGGGCGGGCTGGAGGCGCGTCTCGGTAATCGTCCAGTCCTCGATGGGGTAGATGGGGGGGACAACAGCGGTATGGGCGGTCTTCATGGCGGGTGGTCTCTAGGGGTCAAGGCGGCGGGTGGTCTGGCGGGCGATAACCTCCGGCGGCGGCAGCGTCTCCGGGGTGTGTTCTTCGCCGTGGATGCGGTCGATGAGCGTCTTGAGCGCAATCGTCCCGTTCATCTCAAGGTGTTGGCGGACGGTGGTCAGGCCGGTGTGATAGGCGATTTCGAGGTCGTCGTAGCCGATGACCGACAGGTCTTCTGGCACGTGCAGACCCATTTCACGGGCGGCAGCGATGCAGGCCAGCGCCTGCATATCGCTCATGGCGAAGATGGCGGTTGGGCGCTTGGGCTGCGACAGCAGGTCGCGGGAGAGTTCCAGCGCCTCGTCATAATCGTGTTCGCCAAAGCGGGTAAACCCCATCTGGATGGGAATTTCGTTGGCGTGCAGCGTCTGCCAGAAGCTCTCGAAGCGCTCGCGCCCCGTGATGAACTCATAGGAGCTTTCAAACGTGTCACCGAGATAGCCGATGTCGCGGTGGCCGAGGTCGATGAGGTATTGGGTCGCTACCCGTGCGCCCTCGCGGTTGTCCGCGCCGATGCACGGCCAATCGCGGTCGCGGAAGTGGTTAATCCCCACAAACGGGATGCCGCTGTTGTGGAGCATCTGCTTCTGACCCTCGTCGAGGTCGAGGTCAACAATGACCAGCCCCTCAATCAGTCGATGATTGGCGATGTAGGCGAGGCGTTCGGCGTAATGGTCGAGTGAGCTGACGGTGTACAGCACCAACTCGTATTTGTCGGCGTAGTCGCTCAATGCCAACTGAACCCCGCGCAGCCGGTGGGCAAATGACCGGTAGCTGAGGAATAACTGCGTAATCACGCCAATGTTGTGCAGGCGTGTCTTGCGCGTGAGCTGGCGGGCGACGGCATTGGGCCGAAATCCCAGCTCTTCGATGGCTTTCATGACGAGGGCGCGGGTGGCGGGGGTGACGTTGGGGCTGTTGTTCAGCACCCGTGAGACGGTGGCGACACCGACCTGTGCGCGCTTGGCGACATCGCGAATGGTTGGGGGAGAGGAAGCCATAATGTCTTAGAACTTCTGCGAAATAGGAAAGAGGATATTTGCGGGACGGCACACAATGAAACCGTTTCCAGTTAGAGTAACAAGTCTGTGGGGGGTTGTCAACCAAAATGGCTTGGGGTGGGTGGATACCCGCCGCCTATTCTGCGCGATTCCGACGCGGGCTTGCGGGATGTGCCATCAGCGTGCGATAACCTGCCACACGGTGCGGTGATGGGGGTATGCGATGCGTAAAAGTCTGGTTTTGGCGATTTTGTTTTTTGGGCTGTGGATGGGTGTCGGCGCGCATACACCTGAATCGTTGGTCATCACAGATTTATCGTGGAGTACCGACGGGCGTTATGTGGGGGTGGGGACGGGGTATTGGGATGAGAATTGGCGGCGTTGTAAATCTTATGGAGTCCCTAAAATCACATTGATTGATACAGGCCGTTCAACATTACGCACCATAGAAAGAACGGGAGTCGCTTGTCAACCCATTACATTATCGTTTAGTCCCGATAATACAAAACTGGTTTTGGTTGCTGACGGTGAGGAAGTGTGGGACTTAGAAACCGAAATTAGAATCGCATGGGTTGGTGGCGCGATTTTTTTACCGGCGCGAGATGGAGTCCCTTACACCAAAACATACTCATTTCATCAGGCGTTGGAAGGGTAGTAGATGTTTATATAAACTCTAGTGATCTATCTGAAAGTGCAATAGCTTTTTTACCTGATGATGTCAACTCCGGTGCTAGGTTTATCGACAGTATTTGGAGTCCAGACGGATTACAAATTGCGACCAGCGCCGACGATGGGCGAATTTATATTTGGGATGCACTCGATGTGACTAATACCAGAGATCGGCGTGCAATCCCACAAGTTTTGCTAACTTTTGAAGGCCATACCGCCCCCGTAAAACGTCTGGCGTGGAATCCGGTTTCAGGCCTGATTGCCAGCGGGGATGACGCAGGCAATATTTTCATCTGGGACCCGCAGACCGGCGAAACTGTCCGTCACCTGACCGGCCATGACGGCATCGTCTATGATGTCGCTTGGAGTCCCGATGGTCAGCAGTTGGCAAGCGCTGGCGCAGACGGGACGCTGCGCGTGTGGGATGGTTCAACGCATCGGAATAAAATCATCGCGTCGGGGGATCTGTTTACGGCGGTCTCGTACAGCCCGGACGGTTCCCAGTTGGCTTACGGCGGTGCGGTCGGGGAGGCGCTCGAACTCACGGATGTGGTAATCATCCCCGCGCCGAAATTTGAACCCATCCCCACACCGACGCCGCCCGTGAGCGACAGCTAAAACTCCATCCCTCTATTTGGACATCACCGGCCCACCGTTTAGAATGGGACACACTAGCAGAGTCCAAACAGAAGATGACAGGGCGCGGATGGGCAATATCAAGAAGCGCGAAATCGGGCTGTGGGCGGCAGTGTGGTTGGTTTTGGCCGCCGCTTACACCATCACCTACACGGGACGGATGGAACTGGCCGACCAACTTGAATATTTTGACGCGGTGGGCGGCATGGCCCGCTTCGGCCAAGCTTACGCCGACGAAGGGCTGTGGCAGTCTCCGCCGACCCGTTTCAGCCCTGACGCGCCGCCCCTGCGCCCAACCATCGCCGACCCATTGTTTATTCTCGCCGCCGCGCCGCTGTATGCCCTGTCCGAGGCGCTCCCACAGGTCGGGTTGGTGCATGGCGTCTGGCTGTTCAACATTATCGTCATGCCGCTGGTCGCGGTCGGGGTGGGCATCTTGGCGCGCCAGATGGGGTCTGGACGCGGCGCGGCGGTGCTTTCAGCGCTGGCGTTCGGCCTGCTGACCGTCGCTTGGACCTACAGCCAGACCTTCTTCCGTGAGCCGCTGATGATGGCGCTGACCGTGGGTGGGGTCGCCGCGCTCTACCGTGCCGTCCACCACCGCCAGATAGGATGGGGCGTGCTGGGCGTGCTGCTGCTGGTCGGGGCGTTCTTCACCAAAGACATGCTGGTGTTCATGCTGCCGGGGCTGATGGTTTGGCTGATGCCGCTGGGCGTGTGGCGTGACCGACAGGCGCGCTGGGTAGTGGCTGGTCTGATGGTGCTGTCTGTGATTGCCTGTCTGTTGATGGTCTATACGCCCGTGCTGTACACCGTGCGCGATTTGCTCCCTGATGGGATGTTGTTGGGGCGGTTCTTGATTGAACCCGACATCAGCCAGATGGCCGTCCATACGTATTTGTTAAGTGTGGGCGGGAGCATCTGGGGGACATCGCCCGTCGTGCTGCTGGCCGTGCCGGGCGCGGTGATGCTCTGGCGGCGCGGACAGGTCGGCGTGGCGGCGGGTGGCCTGCTGGTGATGTTCGGGGTCATTTTGGGATACGGTCTGCTGCGCGGCGGCGGTGTCACTGCTAACTGGTTTGGCGGGACGGTCTGGCCGCAGCGCTTCTTGCTGCCTGCCATCCCGTTTTTGGTCGTGCTGTGTTACCCAGTTATTCAAACTGCACTGAAACCCGGTCGATGGGTTCTGCGGGTTGGGGTGGGGATGCTGGCGGCCTACAGCCTGTTCTGGCAGTTATTTTCGGTCGCCTTTAACTGGTCGGACTATGATGCTGTGACAGCGCCGCTGTCGCTGGGGCTGACCTACTGGCTGCCGGGTTTCAACGACCTATCGTATATCCGCCCAGTGGTGTTGGCCGGGGCGATAGGTCAATACCCGCTGAACTGGGCATGGGCGCGGGCGGATGTGTGGCTGGCTCCGGCGCTGGCGGCGCTGTTAATGGTGGGCGGGCTGTGGGTGCTGTGGCGGCTGACCCTTGAACGACCGGCGCGCTGGGTGTGGCTGGGCATCGCCTTCCTGCCGGTCGTGTGGTGGGTCGGGCTGGCACAGCTTTATCTGTCCGACCCGCTGTACCTTGCCGACCGCGCCGACCTGCACGCAGCGGTGGCGGCGGTCGTCGAACAGGTTGAGCCGGGCGGCGTCGTGCTGGTCAACAGCCCGCTAACCACCTATTTCTGGTTTAACTATGGCAAGGTGGGGCCGCGCTGGGTGGTCGGCCTGCCCTACCACCCCGGCGACCGGGGAAGTTTCGACCAAACGCTGTTGGTGGACAGCCCGAATCCGGCAGTGGGGGTCGCTGACCCGTCCGAACAGGTGATTGGGGTATGGGCGGGGCAGTTAGAGACCTTTACGCTGTTCATGGATTCCAGCGCCGAAGTCCCGTGGGCGGTGCGCCCGTTGGAACGTTTCATGGGTGAACGCTACTACCGCTTGTCGGAAAAGCGCTTCTCGCCGTATGCGCGCCTGTTGACCTATTCAACCACCCGCGCCCCGCGCCGCGCCGACCCGGTTGTGCCGGAATACTCCGCCCCCTACACTTTCACCGACCCCGGCGCGCCCCAGCCCATCCGCTTGCTGGGGGTGACGCTGCCGGACGGTCATACCTATGCGCCGGGCGATTTACTGGCGGTGTCGTCGGTGTGGGAGACCGACCAGCCCGCCAGCCGCGATTATTCGCTGGCGGTGTTCCTCATCAGCGACGAAAACCCCGCCGTGCGCGTGCAGGCTGAGGATTCGTGGCTGGGCGCGACCTTCAAGACCACCACACTGTTAGAACCGAGACAGCCCGTTTGGGACAATCGGGCGCTGCGTCTGCCCGCTGACCTGCCGCCGGGTGATTATCGATTGGGGTTCAAGTTGTACTGGTTTAACCCTGACTCCGGCACCATTACCGACCTTGTGGCCGAGGGCGCGGACGTGCGTGAGGCCAACACCGCCTTTGCACCGGTGGTCATCCGGGTCGGCGCGCCCTAGCGCTAGAAAATGTGGCGCAGGCCGAACAAACCGCTTTCAAACAGGATAGCGCGCCCACGCCGCACCGCCCGCGCCTCAACGATTTGGCGCACCTGCGGCGCTTCGAGTTCGGTGCAGGCCATGAGCTGCACGGCGTCGCGCCAGACCTGTTCACGCCAGCGCCAGATGAGCCGTTCGAGCAGCCACTCGTCCAGACGCAGCAGCATTCGGTCAATCATGTCCATCTGGGGGCTGTAGCGGGCGACGACCTCGCGCTGCACGCAGTCAATGGTGTCGAAAATAATCTGATTGACGTGGCCGTGGTCGCGGTAGCGGCTTTGGGCGGTCTGTGGAGGCAGTGATGCCCAATCCGCGTGTAGGATGTCGTAGATGACGAACACGAGGTCATAGTTGATGTGCGCGTTGACACCCAAAATCAGGTGTTGCAGGACGTGGACGCCCGCCCGTTCCCGCGAGTCGAAAGTCATGCGCCAGATGGTCGGGGTGTCCTCGGTTTGGGTGTCATAGGCCGTCAGCGCGTTGAAGTAGTAATCCGCGAAGTGGTGCAGCAGGTCGCGCACCCAAACCGGGTCTTCAAATTCCCCGCGGTCGAGCGCTGCCAGCATGTTGCCGGTCATCATCGAATAACACTCAAGGAAAATGGCGCGGTGGTCTTTGGCGGTCTGCCAGCTTTCAACGTGCTGGCGCATCCGGTCTACCACGGTCAGTGGGGCGGTGGGGATGGCGGTGTCAATCATGAGCGATATCTCTGTTGGATGGATTGTGGGGTTAATCTCATTCTAATCTTGTTTTGGATTTCGCGCGGGTGATTTGTCTTTTGAGGAGACAGCCGCTTATCGCCTACTGCCAGCGGCGGGGCAGATTGGGTATAGTTGTGGGGGATAGGTGTAAAATTCGCCGTCCTGTGAATATAGACGATTAAGGCAGGCCAGACCGTGGCACGTATCAACTTCCAACGCTTCCTTGACCTGATGGCGCAGCAGGCCGAGATTGGCGCAACGCCAGAGGGTGGGCTGAACCGCCCCGCGCTGTCCGAGATGGACATCCGCGCCCGCCAATGGCTGTTTGAGCGCGCCACCGCCGCCGGATTAGAGGTGGCGATGGACGGGGCGGGCAACCAGCGCGTGATGCTGCGCGCCAATGACCCTGACGCCCAAACCCTGTTGATTGGCTCACATCTCGACAGCGTGCCGAACGGCGGGCGCTTCGACGGCGCGTTGGGGGTGGTCGCCGGGCTGGAAGTGCTGCTCACGCTCAAGGACTCTGGCGCAGAACTGCCATTTCATGTCGAAGTGGTCAATTTCACCGATGAAGAAGGCACGCTGCGCGGTCTGCTGGGCAGTTCTGCTATGACTGGCACACTGACTGCCGAGGGACTACCCAACGTGCGCGGCGGCGCGGACGCGCTGCAAGAGGGGTTAAGCCGCCTCGGATTGAGCAGTGAGACACTGCTAAACGCTCGCCGCGATTTTGCCAACGTCATGGGCTATCTTGAGGTGCACATCGAGCAGGGGACGCGGCTGGAACAGGCTGGAATCAACATCGGCGTCGTCACCAGCATCGTTGGCGTGCGCTCGTACTGGCTGACGCTGACCGGCGAGGCTGCCCACGCCGGGACAAAACCGATGGCCGACCGGCGCGACGCGCTGTGGGGGGCGGCGCACCTCATCCAGCAGGCGCGGGAGCTGGTCTTACAGTACTTCCAGCCGGGCGTGGTCAATTTCGGCAGCATCCACGCTGAACCCGGCGCGTTTAACATCGTCCCAGCAGAGGTGCGGCTGGCGTTAGAGTTTCGCCACGGTGACCCCGAAAAACTCGATGCGATGCAGACCGCGCTGTTTAACGTCATCCGGCGCAGCGCCACCGAATTTAACCTTGAGGTCGAGATTACACCCGCCGGGCTTATTCCGCCCGCGCCGATGGCCGAGCCGATGGTGCAATTGGTCGAACAGGCTGCCAGCGGGCTCGGCCTCAGCCATACGCGCCTGATGAGTTTCGCCGGGCATGATGCCCAATCGCTGGCGAACGTCACCCCCAGTGTGATGTTTTTCGTCCCCAGTGTGCGCGGCATCAGCCATAACCCCGCCGAATATTCGACGCCGCAGGACTGCATCAACGCCGCCGAGGTTATGCTCCAAGCGGTGCTTGGGCTGGCCGACCGTTGACCATGCGCGTGCTGCGAGGCGGCCTGTACCTGATTCCGGTCGCGTTCCTCGTCCTATTTTTCGTTTACCCGCTGGCGGAGATTTTCCGTGTTAGCCTGACCGACACTGACGGGATGCTCGACCTGTCGGGGTTCAACGACATTCTGACGCGCCCATATTACCGCGAGACGCTGTGGTTTACGGTCTGGCAGGCGCTGGTCTCGACCGCTCTGACGCTGGCGCTGGCCGTGCCGGGGGCGTATGTGTTCGTGCGCCTCCGCTTCCCCGGTAAATCGCTGTTGATGGCGCTGGGGACGCTGCCGTTTGTGCTGCCGACGGTGGTGGTGGCCGCCGCGTTTGACGCGCTGATTGGCACGCGGGGCTTGCTCAACCAAGCGCTGATGGGGATTTTTAACCTCGACGGCGCGCCCATTCAGTTAGAGCGCACGCTGGCGTTAATTTTGATTGCCCACGTTTTCTACAATGTCGCGGTCGCACTGCGGATGATTGCCGGTTACTGGGGCAACCAGTCGCCGCGCCTAGAGGAGGCCGCCCGAATCTTGGGCGTGACGGGTTGGGCACTGTGGTGGCGCGTCCGCCTGCCCATGCTGCGCCCGGCGCTGACCGCCGCCGCGCTGTTGGTGTTCATCTTCACGTTTACCAGCTTCGGCGTCGTCCTGATTCTCGGCGGGCCGCGCTTTTCGACCCTAGAAGTCGAAATTTACCGCCAGACGTTGATTATTTTTGACCTGCCGACCGCGGCGGCGCTCTCGATGGTGCAGCTTGTGACGACCACCGCCATGATGGTGGTCTATACCCGCTTACAGGCCGGTGTCAGCGGTCCCATCGCCGCCCGTGAGCAGGTCGAGCGCGCCCCGCGCACGGGGGGCGAACGGTTGGCGGTCGTGGTGACGGTCGGCGTGATGCTCATACTGGTCATCGCGCCGCTGGGGGCGCTGGTGGTCCGCGCCTTCACGACCGGCGGCGGAATCGAAAACTTTACCCGGCTCTCGACCAATCCACGCGGCTCGATTCTGTTCGTCCCGCCGCTGGTGGCGGTTTGGAATTCGCTGGCATTTGCCGGGGCGACCACCTTTTTCGCCGTGATTTTGGGCGTATTGACGGCTACTCTGCTGACCCGACCGTGGGCGCGCTGGCTGGATGCGGCCTTCATGCTCCCGCTGGCGACCAGCGCCGTCACGCTGGGTTTTGGCTATCTCGTCGCGCTATCCAGCTTGCGCTCGGCATGGCTGCTCGTCCCCATCGCGCATACGCTGGTGGCACTGCCGTTCGTGGTGCGGAATGTGCTGCCGGCGCTGCGCGCCATCCCCCGTAACCTGTCCGAGGCGGCGCGGGTGTTGGGCGAGACACCCAGTGGGATATGGCGTCGCGTCACCCTGCCGATTGTCGGGCGGGCGGTGGCGGTCGGCGCGACCTTTGCATTCACTGTGAGCATGGGCGAGTTTGGGGCGTCGCTGTTCATCGCCCGGCCAGACACGCCGACCATGCCAGTGGTGATTTTCCGCCTGCTCGGTCAGCCGGGCGTGAGCAATTACGGCCAAGCCCTCGCCATGAGCGTGATTTTGATGGGCGTGTGCGCGCTGGGCTTCTTGGTTATCGAACGGCTGCGCGTGGCTGGGTCGGGTGAGTTTTAAGCGCCCGACCCATAAACATCATCCCATTAACACATCCGGCAAAGTCGGGTATGATATGGGGCGTTTTGTACCCTTGTCAGCCATGACTTTTGTTTGGAGTCCCGCATGGATAGCACCCGTAGACAGCGCCGTTACGCCATCATCGCCATCAGTTTGGTGGTTGTGATGGTGGTTACGGCGGTCGCCCAGAGCTTTATTCCCCTTACGCCGCCCCCGGCTCCCCAGCCGACTCAGGCTGCCGCGCCGACCTTCCCCCCGCCGCCCGCCGACCTGAGCGCGATTGTGTTCGAGGAGGAGTACCTGCACCCGTCCGGCCTGTACACCGCCCAGTACCCAGTGGGGTGGACGCCGACCAGCCCCAGCAACAACGGGACGCAGGTTCAGGTCAACTTCGAGAATTCTGGGCTGCAATCGGTGGTTGAGGTCTACGTGGATGTCCCTGTGCCGCCCATCACCACCGCTACTGAACTGAGCAACCGCTTCGACCAGAACACGCTGGCGACCGGCTGGCGTCGTTACATCAGTTGGGAAGAGACTGGGCGCGAAATCGATGCGGCCACCAACACCGTGACCATCGACTTCGAGCTGCAACTGCGTAACCAGACTTTCATCGCCCGTCACGTCGCCCAACTGCGTGAGGACGGCTGGGTTTACGTCACCCGCGCTGTCACCCCGGCCAACGCCAGCCCGCTGCTGTTTGACCTGATTGAGAAGGCGCAGGGCATCATCACCCCGGTGGCGCTGTTCCGCGATACCCCGGTCGGCTGGAATGGCTTCTACAGCGAGACCGATAACATTGTCATCCGCCACCCCAACAACTGGGTCGTGCGCGACGGTGCGGCGGGTCAGCCCGTCACCATCGAAGCGCCGGGGCAGGGGACGCTGTTTATCGACAGCGTAGAGGGTGTGAACGTGGCTGACGAAGCCGCTGCTTCAGCGTTCGTCACCAGCCGCCGTGCCGACGCCAATGTCTTGAGCGTCGTGCCGGTCGAGCGCAACGGCGGCAGCGGGTTTGCCGTCGCCTACACCTTCCGCACCTCTGAAGGCGAGCCGCAGACCGGCTATGCCGTGCTGCTCAACGACGGCGACGACCTCCGCACGGCAACCGTGCGCCTGACCAACCTAGAGATTGACCTGAACGAGCCGCAGGAAACCATCCTGCTCACCGTCACCGACACGGTGGCGATGATGGAGACCTTCAACCTGACCGACGGCCTCGGCCTGCCGGTCACGGTGGTGGCTGAAGAAGAAGCCACCGAAGAAGAGTCTGAAGGCTAAGGGCGTCTCGCCCAATTTTGGGGGCAAGCGTGGCGCGCTTGCCCCTTTTTCGTTGCCCGATATGAAAACTTGTTCTAAGATGGGCGCAATCTCAGTGAGCGATGAGATGCGAGTGATGAGTGATGAGAAAGTGTTTGCAAATCCGTCTCATATAACACGGCTTGGCGAAATGGTGTAAGAGGGGATAGCGCGCTGCGCCCCTACTTTTGCCAACAGATGTCACCTCATCACTCAGCACCCATCACTCATCACTTGTAACCCCAAGTCGGGGCATTTCGTGGTTCACTAAGGGCAGTTAACAGTAAGGTGGGGAATCATATGCTCATAACGGTGGAGGCCGACCTGTTTTTGTCCCCGGCCACGGTGCTGGTGAACCCGGTCAACACCGCTGGGGTGATGGGCAGTGGGGTATCAGCAGAGTTCCGGCGATTCTTCCCCGGCGTGTTCGAGGACTACCGCGCGCTGTGCGACGCCGGAAAGCTGACGGTCGGGCGTGTCTGGCTGGCGCGGGGCGGCAACAAGCGCATCCTGCATATGCCCATTAAGGCGCACTGGCGCTCGGCGGCCAAGCGTGAGGACATTGAGGCGGTTGTCCAGCTCATCGCCAGCCGCTGGGCGCAGTGGGGCATCGGCTCGCTGGCGCTTCCGCAGTTCGATGAGGATGGCCTCGGCTGGGAGGATTCCATCCGCCCACTGCTGGAATCGGCGTTGGGGCCGCTGCCCATCCCGGTTTACCTGCACACCTATGACCGCAAGGCCGACCCCTCGCGCAGCCTGCGCCAGCTCGATACCCTGCTCAACCAGCCGACCGAGCGCATCGACACTGCGCGCTTCTGGCGTGACCTCGCCCGCGCTGTTCGCAAGGTCGATGGAACATACACCGATTGGGGCGGCCAACCGTTCGCCGTCGAATTGGAGGCCAGCCCGCGCCGCCGCCGCTTGACCATCACCCAAGACGGGCGTCCGCCAGTCGTGCTGACCGACAGCCCACTCAACGACCTGTTTACTACCCTTCAGTTGGCTGGCTTGCTGATGGCATGGCAGTTCCCCGCCGGATTGGAACCGTTGGCGGTCTATCTCATTCCCATTTTGGCGGGGCTGGGCTATGTCCGCCCGGTCAAGACGCTCGTCACCGGGGAAGGCGGCCTGCTCAACGCGCTGCTGTTCGTGCCGCCGCCCGCCGGTGCCGCCCCGCGCCGCCTGACCCTATCGCCCAGCGAGGGAGCCTAACCTTATGGATGGGACACTGAATATCTTCATCTCCTACGCCCGCGAAGACGAGCGAGACCTCGCCCTACGCTTGCGCGATGACCTGCGCGCCGCTGGCTGTTCGGTCTGGCTGGATATGTCCAACATCCAAGGCGGCGACAGTTGGACGCAGGCCATTGAGGACGCCATCGAAGCGTGTGATGTTGGGGTTGTCCTGCTCAGCCACGGCTCTTATCACTCGCGTTTTTGCCGCGCCGAACAAATGCGCCTGATTCGCAAGGGCAAGCGGATTATCCCGTTGCTGGTGCAGCCGACCGCCGATGTCCCGCTGCACCTCGAACACCTCAATTACATCGACTTCAGCGAGAACGCCCACTACGATACCCGTCTGCGAGACCTGTTCAGCGACCTAAACGCGGGGCGGGCGTTTGGCCTGCTCTCGGATGATGCCAGCGCTGCCGCGCCTGCCCGTTCGCCATTCAAGCCGGGGCGCATCGGCGGGCGGTTGTCCACCTCGGAAAAGCGCGACGCGCCCTCGTTCCGCCGTCATCTCGCCAGTCTGCGCCGCGAGGAATGGCTGTCTGGGCGGGTGTGGTGGACGTATTTCCTGTTCCACTACGCCGACCTAGAGGATGTGGTGAGCATCCTCAAGAACGGGTTCGTCCCGCCGGTCATCACCGACGGTCGGCGGCGTGACGGCAATGCCTATCTACACTTCAGGCCGCGCACGCCTGAACTCTGGCACCGTGAAGGCATCAAGCCAGCAGATAAGCGCGCTAAAGATGATGTGCCGCGCCCGGTCTATCTGCTGTTTGACCTCGAAACCGTGCTGTGCGCGCCCGATACCCGTTTCAGCGCGGGCGAACCGGCCTTCACACGCAAGACCTTCGCCACGGCCAACGCCTTTGAGGAATTCCCGTTCGAGTCCATCTACCATGATGCCGTGCCGCGCCCCGACACCCGTGACGAGGTGCTGATGGCGCGCCGGGCGCAGGTGCTGGTCCCCAACGGCCTGACACTGGAGGCGCTCCAAATGATTTGGTGCCGGTCAGAGGCCGAGGCTGAGACGCTGCGCGCCCTGCTCCCGCCAGATGTACGCCGCCGCGTCGCCACACAGATGACTGGGCGGGCGGACTTCAACCTGTTCCATCGGCGCGGGATGTATGTCGAGCAGGCCGTGCTGACGGCGCACACCGCCACCCTTCACCTGTTTACAGCGGGCGAGTCCGCCCCGATGGCGCTGCGTGCCGAGGTCATCCCGCAGCATGGCGCGCCCCGGTCGGTCGAATGGGCGGGCGAGCCGCTGCCCTCCTCGTTGATATTGGACGTGTTCCCGCCCGACCAGCCGGTACAAGCCTATACCCTGCGCATCACGCTGGACGGTACATTGGCCTATCAGGGCGCGTTCTGGCCGGACGATGATTTGGTTTAGGGTTGTATTAGGCTTCTGACAACATTCAAACCTTGGGCGTATTAGGGGAACTCTCCCGCCTAGAAGCGGGGGGTCTGCTGTTATAATAGGCGTCATCAATCGACCGGATACAGCGCCATCTATGAGCCAACCCCACGATACCCAGCAGTACGCCAGAGCGTCCGTTGCGACCGCCAACAACCTCAAGACCATCGCCGAGGCGCTCATCAGCGATGAGCTGTCGCCACTGTCGCTGCCAGAGGTCGAGGAGGCGGTGCAGATGGTCTCGCAGATGGTCCCGGCGGGCAACGTGTCCGGCATTATCCTGAACGGCTTGGCGCGTCTGACAGGTCAGCGCGCGGCGCAGCAGACCGTCAAGCGCGATATTGGGATGCTGTTCAAGGGCGTCGAGCAGGTCTTGGACCGGGCGGTCTACGGTGCGATGTTCGCGGGGCCTGCGGCAGTCATCTGGGGCTACCAGAAGCTGCTCAAGGTGGCGGGCAAGTCGCCAGAGGACGCCTTCCCCTACGGGACATGGCAGTTCTACGTGGATTATGCGCTGCGCGAGGACACCGCCCGTCATACCCATGAGACCAACGGCTTCGATGACATCTTGGGGATACACCACATCCGCCTCTCGGCGGTTGACCGGGTGGCTGCGTGGGTGATGACCGCCATCGATGTGCTGCACCGCTACGATGACCTCTTGGAGAATGAGTGGCGCGAGCGTGTTTATATCCGGCTGGTGAACGATGTGACCGGTGGGCAGTTCACCACCCTCTACCGCCAGTGGGAGCGCCAGCGCCCGTATGCCCGGCGCGCTGATGCGGGGGATAAGCCCTACACGCTCTACCGCCGCCACAAATTTGACCGCTTTATCCAAGAGGCGCTGCAACAGCTCACACCAGAGCAGCAGACCGACTGGCGGGCGCGGGTGCTGGCGATGGAGGAGGCTGACCTCCCACGCTACAAAGAGCAGATGACGCTGTGTTCATACCTTCAGCCAGACGCTTACAGCGAGGCACACGTCCCGCTGCGCCTGCGTGATGCCCACATCGGCCTCATCCATAACGAGATGTATTACCTTATCCCAGTCTGCCGCCCAGACAGCAATCTGCCCGCTGACCCGCTGGTGGTGCGCGCACAGGTGGCCGCTATCCTGCTGGACCGGGTGAGGGCCGGTGACGCCTACCTGACTCGGCTGGCGACCGTTCAACGGTCGGCGTTGGCGGGGCTGGTGGCTGGCCTGAACCCGACCGGGCAGGCGGCGCTGGATGTGCTGCGCTGTGCGCCCATCCTGATTAACGCTGACCGGCGTCCCCACAGCCTGATGCTGTCCGACATCCGCCAGTCGGAGCGCGGCATCGGCCACCATGCGCTGACCATCTTCGATACCGGCCAGACCTTCGTGTTTGACCAGTCGCACATCTACTTCGACGGCACATGGGGCGCGGCGCTGGCCGAAATCATGACCAACGAGGCGCTGTCATGGGCGCGCTATGTGGCGCTGCTGCCAGAGCCTGCAGCGGCTCCGGCAGGCGTGCGCCCGCTGCATTTTGACTGGTCACAGGCCGATGATGAGCGCATCGAGCAAGCGCCGCGCATCCTGCCGGAAAGCAGCGCCGAGACCGAACAGGTCAACCTGCGTTCCATCGTCAGCCTGCGAGCGATGTTCAAGCAGCGCAGCGACTTGCTCCAATTGACGGTCAATGACCTGCTCATCCTGTACCGCGCCATCCACGCTGTCACCTATCAACCGTCGGCGGACTTGGTGGCCGACCTAGAACGCCTGCTGGCCGACCCTTACACCCGCCCGGCGGCTCAGGCCGCGCTGGATGCCGTCCGTTCGCACGAGAACCCGTCCATCCTCATCCCGGTCGATGCCAGCACTGCTGTTCCCTCTGACCGAGTGTACCCATTGAGCTTTACCGTCCCGCTGCAAGAGCTGAACCTCATTGACATCCACGGTCAGACCATGCAGGCGCTCAAGCAGTACCAAGATGGCGCAGGCGACCGGACTGCGCTCTACCGTCGCTTTGACGCGCTTCAGCGAGAATATCTCGCATGTCTGGCGGGTTTTGGTGCGGTACTCACCCGCGCTAGAGAGATTGCGCTGACCGGCGACAGCATCAGCTCCGGCACAATCCGCCTGCTGGCGCACATCCCACGCCCGCTGCAACGTCTGCTGGACGGCATCCCATCACGCCTCGACCGGTTGAATGACCTGATTAAGGGGCGTGAGGTCTTCTCGAACATCGGCGCGGTGGTGCGGGGCAGCACGCTCAAGCGCTTCATCACCGCCAAAGACGATAATGAAAAGAAGACGCTGGTCTGGGGCGTCATCACGGATTCTGAGCAGGTGATGCACGTCTCATTGCGCGACTTCCGCCCTCATGTGCGGATGCTGCACGCCGTTGAGCAGGGCAAGCTGGCCCAGCGCATCACCAGCGACTATCTCACGTCGTATGCCCAACGCCTCAACACTTACATCAACGACCTGCGCTATATTACCCTTGCCAGCCGCGAAACCCAGATGACTGCGATGTACCCCTATGACGAATGATGCCTTGATTGGTAAGCGCCTCGCCAACTTCCAGATTGAACGCCTGTTGGCGCATGGCGGGATGGCCGATGTGTACTACGGCTTGGACGTTAACCTCCAGCGCCCAGTCGCCATCAAGGTGATTGACGCCCGCTTCCGCAAGAACCCGGCCTATGCCCAGCGCTTCATCAGCGAGGCGCGGGCGATGGCCGCGTGGCGGCACGAGAACATCGTGCAGGTCTATTATGCTGACCAACAAGATGACCTGTATTATTTCGTGATGGAGTACATCGACGGGCTGAGCCTTGATGTTCTGCTGCGGAAGTATGCCGAGCGCGGCGCGTTCCTGCCCTATGCCGATGTGCTGCACATCGGGCGGGCGGTGGCAGGCGCGCTGGACTACGCCCACCGGCGCGGGGTCATCCACCGCGACATCAAGCCGCCCAACGTCATGATTTCGACTGACAACCGCGTGATGCTGATGGACTTCGGCCTCGCGCTGGACACCCAGCAGGGGTCGATGGGGGAGGTGTTCGGTACGCCGCACTACATCGCGCCGGAGCAAGCGCGCCGGTCTGCCGACGCCACGCCGCTGTCAGATGTGTATTCGATGGGCGTCATGCTGTTTGAGATGCTGACCGGTGTTGTCCCGTTTGATGACCCGTCGGCCACCAGCGTCGCTATTTTGCACCTGAGTGAGCCGCCGCCCAAGCCCCGGTCAATTAACCCGGCGCTATCGTCGCAGGTCGAGGCCGTGCTGCTCAAGGTGCTGGAAAAAGAACCCAAGAACCGCTACTCCTCCACGCTGGAACTGATGCAGGCGCTGGAACGGGCGTTGGCGGCCTCGCCGGGCGCAGCCAGCCCGGTCGAACTGCCGCCGCTGCCGCCTGGCGTCGTGCTGCCGGAGCATAAGCCGGGTTGGACGCCGACCCTCGCCGAGCGCGTGTCGCTGTTGATGCGGCAGGACGGCGGTGCGAACGATAAGACGCTGGTGATGGACCAGCTTTCGCGCACATCTGCCACCAAACCTAAGCCCAAACCGGGCATCATCGGTGTGGTGAGGGGGGCTGGTCGCCGCCGCGTGTGGCTGTGGGTCGCGCTGGTGCTGCTGGTCGCGGCGGGTGGATTGGTGGTGGCGTTGAGTTGGCGCGGCGCGGGGGGTGATGTCACCCCGACGGTAGCCGCCGTCATTGCGTCAGCGACCGATGCGCCGCCCACCAATGAACCTACCACCGATGTGTCTGTCCTCTTGCCGTCGGTCATCCCGCCGACGGTGGTGACGCCCAGCGAGACTCCCGCGCCGTCCGAGACCCCCTCTGAAACGCCGACCGCCTCACACACCCCTACCGCGACGCGCACCCCGTTCCGGCTTGTCACCAATACCCCAGAGCCGACCAACACGCCGCGTCCGACGCGCACCCCGACCGCTACCGCGTCGGTCAGCCCCGCGCCCACCTCGCTCACGCCGACCGTGATGTACCCGGACGGCGCGCCCATCCAGCTCTTGTGGAATGTGACCAGTTTCTACATTCACAACCCCAATGACCAGTCGGTCATGGTGCAGCCGCTGACTTTTGAAGCGCTGGTGGGAGATTTGCCGGCGGCGTTTGTGCTGCGCGGTGAGCGCTGGATGACC
The DNA here is from genome assembly GCA_025454725.1 of Anaerolineae bacterium. GTDB lineage: Bacteria > Chloroflexota > Anaerolineae > Aggregatilineales > Phototrophicaceae > Flexicrinis. The sequence goes on along the minus strand of JALONW010000003.1, from coordinate 10,877 downwards.
CGTTTCCCGGTCATTGAGGCGGGGAACTGCGTCGGGATTGAACTCATCGACCGTGAGAATTATCTCGTGCCGGAGCGCTGCGAGGACTACAACGCGCTGCTGACCTTCCTGCCCGAAAGCGATGAAAATATCTGGCTGCGCCGGGAGGGGATTAGCACCTTCCGTGTGCTGTGGGAGGGGCAGGAAATCGCCCGGTGCCGCATCGCAGACCGGGCGTGTACGGTGTTCGTGCCAGCGGGGGAGTAGTCTACGTCCACTACAATAACTAACTCAAGCTGGTGACCGGAGGGCGCAGAAATGCGCCCTAATATAGAGCTTTAGTAAGGTATTGAAATGTTTGAAATGTTAGATGTGTTACAAATTCAGAGATTTAAGGCTATTGGTGTTTCAATTCATGGTCCTGTAGCAATTGTTGGGGTAAAGACGCCATCAGGGCGTATTAATCTTGAAAGAGAAAAACACGTTTATGATGAGAACGATATAGAACATCTTCAAAAATTATTTTTCATTTATCACAATGATTGGTTTAACGTAGCTCTTTTCCCTTTGTGGACTGAACAATCTACAATCGTAAAGCCTGAAGGTTTTTTTATAAGGCAACCTGAGGATGCATTTAAAAGTAAAACATTGAGCGAGTGCTGTGATTTTGCATATATCGCAGCGTCTTGTATACTAAAAATCGATGATTCATATAAGAATAAACGAGACTATTTCGGTTTTCCTGAATTTTTACAAGAGATGTGCGTAATGAATGTATCGCTACAAGTCGTAATAGACATGAATGCAATTAAAATTAGCGAACATCTTCTCGTTGCAGGAGATATTCAAGCCGAAACCTATCATTTTTACGAGGAAACACAAAACGGGTTAATCCTTCTTTGTTCTGGGCAAATGAAAATCATATATCAATGCGTGAAATCACATCTAAAACAGTAATTAAAGAAAGATTTATAGCCAAGAATTAGCAGTCCAAATAAGCTTCGATGTTTTGCGTTGCTGGAGGCGCGCGCCTCCAGCAACATTAAGGCGAAAAATATCACAAGCCTAGAACGTGCGGCTCCACTCTTTCGGCCAGCGCTCCACGACCACCTTGGTCTGGGTGAAGAACTCGACCGCGTGGTGCCCCTGACCGTGCAGGTCGCCGAAGAAGCTGTCATTCCAGCCGCTGAACGGGTAGTAAGCCATCGGCGCGGCTACGCCGATATTGATACCAATATTCCCGGCGTCGGCCTCGTTGCGGAACTTGCGGGCCACAGCACCGCTGGACGTGAAGATACAGGCCATGTTGCCATAGCTGCGCGAATTCACCAGCGCGATGGCCTCCTCGACCGAGCGGGCGTGCATCAGGCTCAGGACGGGGCCGAAGATTTCGGTCTTAGCGATGTCGCTGGCCGGGTCTACCGCGTCTAAGATGGTCGGGTGAACCCAGTAACCGTCCTCGTAGCCGTTGACCGTCTTTTGGCGGCCATCGACCAAGACGGTCGCGCCCTGCTGCTCGCCCTCGCCAATCAGGGTCTGGATGCGTTGCTTGCTCTCTGGGCTGATAACCGGCCCCATCTGCACGCCGGAATCGAGGCCGTAGCCGACCACGCGGCTGGCGGCGGCATCGGCGATTTGCTCGGTGAAGATTCCGCGTGCCTCACCGACGGTGATGGCAACCGAGGCGGCCAAGCAGCGCTGACCGGCGCAGCCGAATGCGCTGTCGGCCATGATGCGGGTGGTCATGTCCATGTCCGCGTCCGGCATGATGACGACTGGGTTTTTCGCCCCGCCCTGACACTGGGCGCGCTTGCCGTTGGCGCTGGCGCGGGTGTAGATGTACTTGGCGACCGGGGTAGACCCAACGAATGACACAGCGCGCACCAGCGGGTGGTCGAGGATGGCGTCCACCGTCTCTTTACCGCCGTTGACCAACTGCACCACACCCGCCGGGAAACCGGCCTGCTGAAGCAGGTTAAACAGCTTGGCGCTGGTCATCGGGACGCGCTCGGACGGCTTGAGCAGGAACGAGTTGCCGGTGGCGACCGCGTAGGGCAAGAACCACAGCGGGATCATGCCGGGGAAGTTGAAGGCGGTGATCGCGGCGACCACGCCCAGCGGCTGACGGAACATATGCTCGTCGATGCCTGACGCGATGTCCTCGTTGTTCAAGCCCTGCATCATGGTGGGCATACCGCAGGCGACCTCGACGTTTTCAATCGAGCGCTTCATCTCGGCGATGCTCTCGGTGTAGGTCTTGCCGCATTCGTTGGTGATGGTGCGGGCGAGGTCGTCGAGATTGTCCTCTAGAAGCTGCTTAAACTTAAATAGGGGCTGGATGCGCTCGCCGACCGGGACGCGCCGCCACTCCAAGAACGCCTTGTGGCCGGTCTCGACGGCACGCGCTACAACTTCCTTGGGCGTCAGCAGCACCTCGGCGATTACGGCGGCACTGGCCGGGTTGATGACGTTCTGGCGGGCGGCGTCCACCGACACCCATTCTCCGCCGATAAAATCTAAAATCTGGCTGACCATTTTTCAAAGACTCCTTGTCCATCAGCGGGTTACACGCCCCGCCGTGTGATGATTATAGCGCCGTGCGTGTCTCTGTGTCAGGCTGTTAGATAAGCAGCGTCATTAGATAAAAAATTCCCCCTCCTTAGACCTTAAGAAAGGGGAATTTTGGGGTGAACGGTTGTCCTACTTTACGCCCTTGATCTTGAAGCTGATTTGACCATCGGGCGTGTTGACCTTAATCTTGTCGCCGCGCTTGCGACCAACCAATGCCGCGCCAATGGGGCTTTTTTCGCTGAGTTTGCCCTCGCGGGGGTTGGCCTCTGCCGCGCCGACCAAAATATAGGTCTCGTCTTCTTCCGTCCCGACCTCTTGGATGGTGACGGATGAGCCAATCCGCACGATGTCGGACGGGCCGTCGTTGAACACCACCGTGGCGCGTCGCAGGATGTCCTCAAGGTATTGGATGCGCCCCTCGACCATGGCCTGTTGTTCCTTGGCGTCATGGTAGTTGGCGTTTTCCTTCAGGTCGCCGTCTGCGACGGCCTCGCGCAGGCGCTGCGCCAGCTCTGGGCGGCGAATCTTAATCAAGTCATCCAGTTCTAGGCGGAGGGCTTCCGCGCCTTCTGGGGTTAAGTGAATATCGTCAGACATTTTTAGCTGCCTCTTCCAAAGTCGGTGTTTTGTGTGGGTGCGGAGTATAAGGACTATTGTAGTGTGCGGGTGGGCAAACGACAACCCATCCACAGGCGCTGGGTAGGGCTAAAGCCCCATTTCTACCCCTGCCGGGTGGCTCATGCAGCCGGGAGAATAGTCCGATATACTGTACATAAGGTTGTTTTATCTTAACCTAAATCGAAGGAGTGTTAAACCATGCTGCGGCGACATCCATTTGCCCCGGTCTTTATCTTCGCCCTGACCTTGCTGCTTGCGCTGGGGGTGGCGCAGGCGCAGCAGACCCCCACCTTCCGAATCGGCATCCTCGCCGAAACCGACAGCCCACTGGCGCTGGGTTCTCTGCTGGCGATTGAACAAATCAACGCGGCGGGCGGTGTGCGCGGTGCAGACGGGACCCAATTCCTGCTTCAGCCCGTGCTGCAAAGCCCTGATGTCGAGGGCAACTATCAGCGCGCCATCGCCAACCTCAGCACCGCCAGCGTTGTAGCGGTCATTGGGCCAGAGACCACCGCGCAGGTGCAGGATAACCTCAGCCCGCTGCTGGCACTCAACCGCCCAATCCTGACGCCTGCACGCGGCAACGGTCTGCTCTTAGAGGACAACAGCGGTCGCTTGTTCCGTACCCGGACCATCGGCCTGCTCGAAGACCGGGCGCTGGCGCAGGTCTTGGTGAGCGACCTCGGTGTGAGCAATGTCCAAGCCGTGCTGTTGGATGAAACCCCCCAGCAGCTTGAAGCGCTGGTCGGTTTCTCGACCGCTGCCCAAGACCTCGGCGCGTCCACCTTCGACCCGTTGATTGAAACCCCCTCGGAGGGGTTGATTACAACGCTCATCGAGTCTAATCCACAGGCGGTCGCATTGTTCGGCGCGCCGCAGCTCGCCAACGAGGTGGTGATTGGCCTGCGGAATGCCCGCTATCCCGGCCTGATTACCTATAATGATGCTGAAGTCGTGGACTTCCGTGGCCTGCTTACCCCCGCTGAACTTGACGGTATCGTTTCGGCGCATACGTGGTCTTACGCGCTGTCTGACCCCATCAGCGAAGCATTCATCCTCGACTATGTGCGCTATACCGGCGTCGCCCCAACCTCGATAGCAGCGGCTGCCTATGACAGCGTGCTGATGGTTGCCACTGCGCTTGAACAGCCGGGTGAGCTGGGTCAGAATCTGCTCAACTTGACGCCGTTTGACGGTGTGCAGGGACGTATCGGACCGACGGGCGGTGAAACTCTCGACTCGGTTGTGGTCGTGCGTCACCTGTTCAGCGGCGGCCAAGAACTCATCGCCCGTTTTGAGGATGAGCAGCGCGTCGAGCTTGAAGACGACGAAACTGGTGGCGGTGTGGTCATCGTGCGCGCCACGCCCACCCCGCGCCCGACCAATACCCCGGTCCCGACCGCGACGCTTGACGGGGTGTACGCGACGGTGGTGAGCCAAGTTTTGAACGTCCGCACCGGCCCCGGCACCAACTACGATGTCCTCGGTCAGCTCCGTGAGGGCGAGACCGTCCGTTTGATTGGCGCAAACGTCAACTTTACATGGGCAGTGATTGAGTTCCGGGGTGGTCAGGGTTGGATTTCGACCGAGCCGAACCTCTTGAGCATCTCTGGCGACCGCCGGACGCTGCCGGTCGTCACCCCGCCGCCGTCACCGACACCGGGGCCGACCAGCACGCCCGCCCCGACCACCACGCCCAGCACCGCTGACCTGTTCATCACCGGCGTGACGCCCGCCGTCCTGACGTGGAACAGCGCCACGGTCGTGACGGTCGGTGTCCGCAACGGCGGCGGCGCCCAGTCGGGCGGGTTCACCATCGCGGGCGGATTCGAGCCGGGGCCAGTGGTCGCGTCGGTTGCAGTCGCTTCGCCTGGCCTCGCGGCGGGTCAGTCTGCCGCCTACACGCTCAACGTAACGCTGACGGGCGCGACTGGCTTCTACACCGCGCCTATCACCGTGGACTTCCTGAACCAAGTTAATGAGGGCGGCGCTGAGTCTAATAATACGCTGCCGTTCAGCTACAAGCTCGACCGCGCCATCGCCTTCCAAGGGTCGATTACCATTCCCAACGGCGGCGGTTTCAACCTCGACGGCGTGGGAGGGAATGACATCTCGTTCAACGGCAGCGCTATCGGTACGACCTGCGGGACGTGCATTGTGTCGTTGAGCGCGCAGGGCTTGAACTTCGAGAGCAGCCACCACGATATCGTGTCGGCGTCGGTCAACACCAGTAGCTTGGGCGGCCTTGCGCCGGGGCTGGTGGTCGGCGTTCGCACCGATAACGGTCAGCACGCCGTTCTCCGCATCGACGGGGTGGACGGGTCTAACCTCGTTGTGACTTACCGCGTCTACCAATAGGGCAGCGACATGGGCGGGGTGGCCGCTGGGCTGCCTCGCCCATCCATCTCCCCAACCAATCCCGCACCTGCGTTATGGTATAATTGGGGGATAATCTGACCGCCAACGGTCTACATCCCGCAACCGTTCATCACGCAGAAGGCACACCCATCCCCTATGCAACCCCCCATTGACCTCCACGCCGCAGACCAGCTCCTGCGCGAGGTACAGCGCCGCCGCACCTTTGCCATCATCTCACACCCTGACGCGGGTAAGACCACCTTGACCGAGAAGCTCCTACTGTACTCTGGCGCGGTCAACCAAGCCGGTGCGGTGCGGGCGCACAAAAACCAGCGCGCCGCCACCTCGGACTGGATGGCGATGGAGCAGCAGCGCGGCATTTCGATTACCTCCACGGCGCTGCAATTCGAGTACGGCGACTGCATCTTCAACTTGCTTGACACCCCCGGCCACCAAGATTTCAGTGAAGACACCTACCGCACCCTCATGGCCGCCGACAGCGCCATCATGGTGCTGGACGCCGCGAAGGGCATCGAGCCGCAGACCAAGAAGCTGTTTGAAGTTTGCCGCCAGCGCAACCTACCGATTTTGACCTTCATCAACAAGCTCGACCATTTCAGCAAAGAGCCGCTGGAACTGCTGGACGAGATTGAGCAGGTTCTCAAGCTGGAGGTCTCGCCGATGAACTGGCCGATTGGCAGCGGGTCGGGCTTTCAGGGCGTCTATGACCTGCAAGCGCAGCAGGTTTTACTGTTCCAGCGCACCGCACGCGGCAAATTCCGCGCCCCGGTTCAGGTCAGCAGCCTCGACGACCCGGCGCTGATGGAGATGGTCGGTGACAATGCCTATAACCAGCTCCGCGAAGATGTCGAGTTGCTGGACGGCGCGGGCGCGGCCTTTAACCGTGAGTCGTTCCTCGCGGGGTCGCTGACGCCGGTCTACTTCGGCAGCGCGTTGAACAACTTCGGCGTTGAGCCGTTCCTCGAGGCGCTGATTGGCCTCGCGCCGTCGCCGCGCCCGCGTGAGAGCAGCGCTGGCCTGATTCAGCCGACCCAAGCGGCCTTCAGCGGCATCATCTTCAAGATTCAGGCCAATATGGACCCGCAGCACCGCGACAGCATGGCGTTCGTGCGGGTGTGTTCGGGCAAGTTCGAGAAGGACATGATGGTCACGGTCCCGCGCCTCAAGCGCAAGGTGCGCATGACCCGCCCGCACCGCCTGTTCGCCCGTGACCGCGAGACGGTAGACGAGGCGTTCCCCGGTGATGTCATCGGCCTGAGTAACCCCGGCCTGTTCACCATCGGCGATACGTTGTGCGAGGGGGACACCTTCGCTTATGCCGCGATTCCGCCGTTCCAGCCCGAACGCTTCGCTACCCTCCGCAACCGCAACGTTGACCGCTTCAAGCAGTTCAACAAGGGTTTGGAGCAGTTGCAGGAGGAAGGCGTCATCCAAGTGCTGTACGCCCAAGACCAGATGCGGCGCGAGCCAATCCTTGCGGCGGTCGGCCAGCTCCAGTTCGACGTGGTGATGGCGCGCCTGCAAGCTGAATACAACGTCGAGGCGGCGCTGGACGGTATGTCTTATTCCGAGGCGCGCTGGGTGGTCGGCACTGAGGCCGATATTGCGAATATGTACCTGCCGTCTCAGAGCCTGCGCGCCCGCGACCACCTCGGTCGGACGGTCATCCTGTTCAGTTCGGCGTGGGATGTGAAATACGCGGTCGAGAAAAACCCGACTCTGAAAATTTGCACCATCACCGAAGCATGGGAACTCGAACGCTCCGGCAGCTAATCGGCTGGTGGGGCGGGGCGGTGAAACCTGTTACCTAGGGCGACCCACCAGGTCGCCCCTACACCTCATCACTCATCCCTCTTAACGCATCACTCCTCACCCTAGTGGGTCGCGGTTGACATCCTTGTAATACAGGTAGGTGCTGGGTGTCTTGCCGATGGCGCAGAACCACTGCGGGCAGTATGACCCCATCCAGATGGTATCGCCCGCCTGAATCGGATACCACTGGTCATCCAGCCTGTAAATCCCCTCGCCTTCGACGAAATATAAGCCGTGTTCCATGACGTGGGTCTCGACGAACGGGAGCGCCGCGCCCGGCTGAAATGTGAACAGGTTGACCGCCATATCGTACTGCACATCGGTCGGGAGCAAAATTCGCAGGTGAGTGGCCTCGTCGCCGAGGAATGGCCCGCCCGCCGCCGCCCATGCATCGCCGGTGACCGGTTGGGGGAGCGCGTCGGTGTGCGGGGTCGGCTGATACGGCTTTTCGAAAATCATCAGCTTGGCGACGGTCTGTGCGGTGAAGGTGTGCGCCGCGCCTGCCGGAAGATAGGCGTAGCTCCTCGGCCTGAGCGCTTCATCCTCGCGTCCGTCGATGCTCAAGTTTAGCGCGCCGTCAATCACATAGGCGAAGCGCTGCGCCCCCTCGGCGGGCATGGCGGACACGCCGCCCGGCTCCAGCGTGGCGAAGTACTGGACGAAGCGGGGGAGTCGCAGCATTTGCGGCGAAATCAAGACGACGGCCTGCGCGCCCGTCCAGCCGGGCAGCGTCGCGCTGACATAGCTGTCTTGAGCGATGAAGGCGTGGTTCGGTCGGACGGTCGTGCGGGAACGGTGATGAAAGACAGGACTCTACCACGCGGTTTGGGCAGACGGCAAAACCGCGCTAGAATAGCCCACCTTAACCGAAAAGCGCCGCCGGGAAACCCCGCCCATGACGATGACGCTCCACACACTCAACCAGCTCCCCGAAGACCAGTTCCTCGCGACCATCGGCGGCCCACTAGAGGGCGAGACGTGGCTGGCGGCGCGGGTCGTCCAGCACCGCCCGTTCGTCAGCCGCGACGCGCTGATTGAGGCGTTCCGGCGCGAAATCGACGCTGCCAGCGCGGACGAGAAGGTTAAACTGCTCAACTCGCACCCAGAACTGGCCGCCAAAGTTGACCACGAACTGAGCGCCATGTCACAGAGCGAACAGGCCGCCGCTGGTCTCAAACACCTGACCGAGGACGAATACGCCGAGTTCAAAACGCAGAACGCCGCCTATCGCCAGCGCTTCGGCTTTGGATTCGTCATCTGTGCGCGGGAGAACACCAAGCACACCATCCTCGCCGCTTTCCGTGAGCGCCTAGACCACCCGCGTGAGCAGGAAATCGCGTTGGGCGCGTACGAGGTCTTCAAAATTCTGCGCCTGCGCTTGATTGACCTGATTGTCTGACCCGTTTTTAACCCCCATCTGGAGCATATCGACCATGAAGCACACCATTTCGTATGGCAAGGGCAACATCAGCCTGTACCGCACGCACGCCAAGCCGCTGTCCGGTCTGAAAGCCATCCCCGAATCGCCGTTCACAGGCAGCCCCAGCACATTGTTTACGTCGGATGTCGAGGTCGAGGTGTTCGGCAGCGTGTTCTTGCCCGCCTACACCGAAGGCGATAACTCGAACGTGGTCGCCACCGCCACCATGACCAATTTCATTTTGCAAAAGGCGCGCCTGTACACCGGCTCGACCCAAGAGGGCTTCCTGCATTTCCTTGCCTCTCAGATGCTCAAGCAGTACCCCATCATGGAATCGCTGCGCATCAGCACCCGCGAACTGCCGTTCATTGCCGCGCCTATCACCAACGACGGCGGCCAGACCGTCACGCCCAGCGACCGCACCTTCGCCGCCAACCACGACAGCTACGCCACGGTTGAACTGTATGTCGAGCGCGAGGGCGAGGGGGGCAAGGTCACGCAGCACGACTGCGGGCGCTTAGGGATGAAACTGGTCAAGCTGACCGGGAACGCCTTCGCCAACTTCCAGCGCGATGAGTTTACGACCCTGCCGCAGAAAAACGACCGCTTGCTGTACATCTTCCTCGATATGGGCTGGCGCTATCTGGACGTGGCCGACGCCATCAGCGACGACCACAGCCGCTATATTTCGGCGCAGCAGGTTTACGACCATATTCAGCACACCTTCCATGATTTCGTGAACATGTCGATTCAGCACCTCGTCTATGAGATGGGCGTGCGACTGATGGCACGTTTCCCGCAGATGGGTGAGGTCTGGTTTAAGGCGCAAAACCGGCTGTGGGAGGTCGCGGCGGAGGCCGAGGGCGAGGATGCCAAGACCTACATGGACCCACGCCCGCCGTATGGCATGATTTCGCTCAAGCTGACCCGCGACGAGCTGTAGGCGGCGCTATGCCTGACCTCATCATACGCGGGGCGCGGGTGGTCGATGCTGACCAAGACCGCATGGCCAATGTGGTCGTGACCGACGGGGTGATTAGCGCGGTCGCGCCGGGACTGACCAACAGCGCGCCGGTCGAGGTCGATGCGGGTGGCCTGACCTTGTTCCCCGGCGGGATTGACCCCCACGTTCACTTCAACGAGCCGGGACGGGCGGGTTGGGAGGGCATCGCCAGCGGGACGGCGGCGCTGGCGAAAGGCGGCGTGACCAGCTTTTTCGACATGCCGCTGAATTCCAGCCCAGTCACCACCACACCAGAAGCGTTCGACCAGAAGCGCGCCCTGATGGACGCTCACGCCCGTGTCAATGGCTATCTGTGGGGCGGCCTGATTCCCGGCAATCTTGACCAACTGGGCGCGCTGGCCGAGCGCGGCGTGATTGGGTTCAAAGCGTTCATGTCCAACAGCGGCCTCGACGAGTTTCCCGCCGCCGATGACGGCACCTTGTACCGAGGGATGCAGGAAATCGCTCGGCTGGGGATGATTCTGGCCGTCCACGCCGAAAATGACGGCATTACCGGGGCGCTGGCTGCCGAGGCGCGCCGCGCCGGTCGGGTTGGCGTGCGCGATTACCTCAACTCGCGCCCGGCGATTGCCGAAATCGAGGCGATTCAGCGGCTCATCCTGCTGGCGGGCGAGACCGGCTGTAAGCTGCACATCGTCCACGTCAGCACCGGTCGCGGGGTAGACTTGGTGACGCAGGCACAGGCGCAGGGCGTTGATGTGTCGTGTGAGACCTGCCCCCATTACCTCGTGCTGACCGATGATGATGTCGAGCGGTTGGGGGCGGTCGCCAAATGTGCTCCGCCCATCCGCGACACGACCGAACAGGCCGCGCTGTGGTCAAAACTGGCTGACGGCACGCTGCCGATGGTCGTGTCTGACCACTCGCCCGCGCCGCTGGACATGAAACAGGGCGAGGACTTTTTCGCCATTTGGGGCGGGATTGCGGGCTGTCAGTCCACACTGCCGCTGCTGCTGACCTACGGCTACCACACCGGCAAACTGACGCTGAATCAGGTCGCGGCGGTCACGTCGTCCAACGCCGCCGAGCGCTTCGGCCTGACGAAAAAAGGCCGTATCGCACCGGGCATGGACG
>JALONW010000002.1 GCA_025454725.1 Anaerolineae bacterium | reverse complement strand
ACAATATAACAAATCGTTACGCGAGACCAGCGGAACCCACACAGATGTCCCCTTCACACCTCAACCCCGCCCCCCACAGCACCACCATTGGCGGCCACCACATCACTTACCGCACGGCGGGCGACTCAGCCAACCCACCCGTCCTGATGGTGCATGGTTGGCTGTCGCACAGCCGGGTCTGGCGTCACCTGCTTGACCACCTGCAAGACACCCATTTCTGCGTCGCCATTGACTTATTGGGATTCGGCGACAGCGATGCGCCCAAAGATGGCGATTATTCCATCGAGGCGCAGGGCTGGCGCGTGCTGGCGCTGGCCGACTCGCTGGGAATCGACCGCTTCGACCTGATTGGCCATTCGATGGGCGGGCAGATTGCGCTGACCATCGCCGGTTCACTCGCGCCTGAGCGCGTCAACCGGGTGGTAGATGTGGCGGGCGTGGTCAGCGGCGCGCTGGCGTGGTGGCCCAAATACATCAGCCGCGCCCAGTTTTGGCTGGGAATGGTCATGCCGGTGGTGGTCGCCCCGACGGTTTGGCTGTTTCGGATACCGTTTTTTGGGCGTTTCATCTTCGGGACGTGGTTCCACACCATGCCCCCCTTAGAAACGTGGGTAGAAGACCGCGAGCGCGCCATGCAGTCCAGCGGCGTGGTGTCGGGCTACCCCGCCGTCCGGGCCATCCTCAACACCGACTCGACGCCGCACCTCGCGGGCATCACCGCCCCGGCTCTGGTCATTTTCGGGCGGCAGGACCACATCGTCCCGCCGCGTGAAGGGGAGCGGGCGCTGGCGAATATCCCCGGCGCACAGGCCGTTTGGTACGACCCGTGCGGCCACTTCCCGATGCTGGAACGCCCCGACGAGTTCAACGCGACAGTGGCCGGTTTCCTCGCCCTGCCAGTTGCCTTAGCGCTTTCATGAACCCTTCACATTGTGAGGGATTGTAGGGGTTTTAGGCGGATGCTACAATCAAAGTTGGGAAAAATTGCACAAAATACCGCCTTCTGACGGTCATTGACAGTCCCTCATTTCGCAGCCCACAATTCTCAGGAGAATGGTTTAACATGTCCAATCAAGGTCTACGCAACATGGCGGTCGCCGACAGCAACACCGGCCTCGTCAATGGTGCAGAAGGCAAACTCATTTACGTCGGCTATAAGATTGAAGACCTCGCCGAAAATGCGCTCTACGAAGAAGTCGTTTACCTGCTGTGGAATGGCCGCCTGCCCAACAAGGCCGAGCTTGAAGCCATCCGCGCCGACATCGCCAACAACGCCGTGCTGCCCGCCCCAGTGTTGGAGTTCATGAAGTCGCTGCCCACCGACGCCAACGGCATGGCTGTCCTCCGCACGGTTGTCTCGCTGCTCTCCATCTATGACGCCGAGGGCGAAACCCAAACCCTCGACGCCGTTAAGCGCAAGGCCGTCCGTCTCGTCGGTCAGATTACCACTGCCTGCGCCGCGTGGATTCGTCTCAGCAAGGGGCAGGAAATCATCGCCCCGCGCACCGACCTCAACCTCGCCGCCAACTTCGTCTACATGATCACCGGTGAGACCGACGCCGCTGCGGTCGAGGCCATCAACGTCTATCTGGTGCTGTTGGCCGAACATGGCATGAACGCCAGCACCTTCACCAGCCGCGTTGTCACCGCCACCAACGCCGACTTGCACAGCGCCATCGTCGCGGCCATCGGCGCGCTGAAGGGGCCATCGCACGGCGGCGCGAACAGCGAGGCCATGCGCATGTTCCTCGAAATCGGCGAGGTCAGCAACGTCCAGCCGTGGTTTGATGCCAACATCAAGACCGGCTCGCGCCGCATCATGGGCATCGGCCACGCCATCTACAAGGCGCTCGACCCCCGCGCCAGTATCCTGAAGGAAAAGGCGCGCGCCCTCGCCCACTCGTCGGGCAATGCCAAGTGGTTCGACATCGCCGAGGCGTTGGACAATTCGGCCCGCGCCGACCAGTACTTTATCGAGCGTAACCTGTACGCCAACGTGGACTACTACAGCGCCATTGTCCTCTACACGCTGGACATCGACGTGGATATGTTCACCCCGCTGTTCGCCATGAGCCGTATTGCGGGCTGGAGCGCCCACGTCATCGAGCAGATGCAGAACAACCGCCTCATCCGCCCCGACATGAACTACACCGGGCCAATGGACTTGGCGTGGACGCCGGTCGAACAGCGCTAGGCGTATAATCACCGGAACAAAAAAACACCCGCTGAGAATAAGCCCTCGGCGGGTGTTTTTGTTCGCCCAAAACAGGGCGGATGAAGACGGGATGAGGCGATATTAGCTGTGGATAAGGACGGAGGATGCCCCAGCAGGGACAGGAATGGCGTAAGTGTCGTTCTGGTGGTTGTGCAGACGGACTTCGTTGAGGGCGTCCTCGTAGCGGTCAATCAGGTCTTGGTCGCTGCCCTTGAAACGCTTGAGGACGCGCAGCGCGCATACCGTACAGCCGTTCATGGCGCGGTAGCTGTCGGTCGCGCAGCTCACACAGCCGTTGAGCTGAATCATCATTAACATGAACGCGAGCGCTTCCTCATGACACTCTGGCAGCACGCACACGCGGTCCACCAGTGCTGTGAACTGCTCTCCCCTCGCGGACCGCAGATGACGAATGGCTTCACGCGGGAAAAGGAGCGAGTTCTGCATATACATGGGGATAAAACTCCGGTTCAGATGAAATGGTTAAAAAGTTGTGATACAACCACAGAGTAAGCTCATTTGTAACTCATGTCAATCAGTACCCAAGTCCTATTCCAGGCTAAAATGAGCAGCACAGATGGCACTCTTGCTATCGCCCGATGGTTCTAGCACCCCGGCGCGCAGGGGGTGTGCTATAATCCGCGCATAGACACCGCCAACAGAGGCCGGGAGGGGACGGGATGGACAGACAACGCCGATGGACGACGGTCACGCTGGGCGCGCTGCTGCTGTTGGGCAGCCTGTACGGGCTGTTTGCCCCTGCTCCTGCCAGCGCCACCCCGCTGGAACAGACCGCCGAAGCGACAGCGTTCGTCAACCCATTCATTACCCCGTCACCGTCGGCCTGCCCGAAAACACAGGGCTTTAAGGTCGGTGATATTGTGGTGCTGACCGGCGGCGTGGTCATCCGCTACGCGCCCGACCCGTCCGCGCCGTTCATTGCCACCTTCCCAGACTTCCGCGAGTTCACGGTGGTCAACGAGGCGGTGTGTTTCGGCGGCTTCAACTGGTACGGTGTGCGCGGACACGGCTTAACCGGCTGGGTCAGCGAGGGAACCAACGACGGAGGTCGCATCTGGCTGCGGTTGGTGCGTGCCTTCAACGGTGGGATTATCCCGTGCGAGACGCCGCTCACCCTCGTCCCCGGCGAGCGCTTTGGCATCACCAACAACGTGCGGATGCGCCAGACCCCGACCCGCACCGGGCGGACGATTACTGTCATCCCGTTCGAGGCGCGGGTGATTGTGCTGGAAGGCCCGGTCTGTGCTGACGGAATCAACTGGTGGAAGGTGCGCGCCGTGGTGGTCAACGTGACCTACGACGGCTGGATTGCCGAGGCCATCCCTCAAGATGACCCATTCATCATCGTGCCGACCAGCCCGCCCTGCCGCGCCCCGCTCAACCTCGACATCGGCGAACAGGCACGGGTCATCTACAGCGACACCCAGCCCAAACGCCTGCGCGCTGCCCCAACCACCAATGGCGCGGTCATCACCGAGCTAATTTCGCAGGTTCCGCTGGTCATCCTCGACGGCCCAGTCTGCGCCGACACTTACAACTGGTGGCGCGTGCGCGTGCTGGCCTCCACCCCCATTGAGGGTTGGCTGGCCGAGGGCGGCCCCGCCAACTACTGGATTGCCCCCATCAGCGAATTCAGGGAGCCATAACCCCCTATGTTCATCACCTTTGAAGGCATGGACGGCAGCGGCAAGACCACACAGGTCGAGCGCTTGGCCGCGACCCTGCGCGCACGCGGCCACGAGGTCATCATCACCCGCGAGCCGGGCGGCACCCAGATTGGTGAACAGGTGCGCGCCATTTTGATGGACAAGGCCAACACCTCGCTCAACGCCCGCGCCGAGCTGCTGCTGTTCTGCGCCAGCCGTGCCCAACTGGTCGCCGACGTCATCCGTCCCCACCTCGCGGCGGGCGGTGTAGTCATCTGCGACCGCTATATTGACTCATCGCTGGCCTATCAGGGCTACGGGCAGGAAATCGGCGCGGATGTGCTGTGGCCGATATTGGACTTCGCCACCGGCGGCTTACTGCCCGACCTGACGCTGTACCTCGACATCGCGCCGGACGAGGGGCTGCGCCGCCGCGCCCAAGCCTCGTTGTTTGGCGAGGAATTTACGCGCATCGACGCGATGGCATCGGCGTTTCATCACCGCGTCTACCACGGCTATGCAGAGCTTGCCAAATGGGCAAGCGACCGCTGGCTGACGGTGGACGCCTCGCGCACGCCCGATACCGTACAGGCCGACATCCTGCGCGCCGTCGAGTCGCGTTTGCGGATACCGCGCTAAGACGACCCGGCGCGGCGGCGCAATTTTTGGCGTGCCTGCACCCACGCATCGCCCGCCCATGCCCGCAGCAGCGCCTCTAACGTCTCGAACGCAACATCGGCCCACACATCCGAGACGGCCAGCTCGTCAGGTGTCGTCACGCCGCTGAGCAGCAGCGCCGTCGGCATCCCTGCAACCTTTGCGCCCGAAATATCGGTGTCCAGCCGGTCACCGACCATCAAGGTGTTGGCGGCGGGTGTGCCGGTAGCGCGCAGCGCGGCCTCGAACATCGGCAGGCCGGGCTTACCGACCACCTCCGGCGCGACGCCCGTCGCCGTTTGGATTAAGGCCAACAGGCTGCCCGCGCCGGGGACGAGACCATCGCCATCTGGGAAGGTCTTGTCGCCGTTCGTGCCGATGAAAGCAGCTCCAGCGCGAATCAACAGCGCGGCGCGCTTGAGCTTGGCGTAGCTCAGTTCAAAGTCGATACCGACCACCACCACCTCGGCAGGCGCATCGCCGTTCACCACGTCAAAACCGGCGTCGGTCAACGCGGTGCGGATTCCATCCATCCCAACCACGTAGACCGATGTTCCCGCCGGATAGCGCGTGCTGAGATGGTCAGCCGTGGCGACCGCGCTGGTCAGGATGCGCTCTGACGGCACATCCGGCACGCCCAGCCCCGCCAGCTTCTCGACGTACTGGGATTGAGTCTTGCCACTGTTATTGGTCAGCAGCGCGTAGGGAATATTACGCTCCGTAAACCATGCGAAGGCGTCTTGTAGGCCGGGCAGCGGGGTCGCCCCGCGCCACAGCACCCCGTCCATGTCGAGGACAACGCCGCTTATCTGGTTAAATTTCATCGGGGGAAATGCCTTTCTTGTGGGGCGGTCATACGCTGACTCAAAAAAACCTCTCCAGCGGGGGCGATTGTAAAACGTTTATGATAATCACATTGTTAGGTTGACTACTAGAGGATGCAACACGCTGCACCCTGAAAGATGGCAATATCACATTACATCTTATCTTGGTGGCCACGGATCATTTTCAAAGCGGATAACAAGAAGCTTTGTATTTGCGCCAACTTGATGCCAAGGGTATTCGTTATCTCTGTCACTACGTCGTTTGCCAGCGACTTTCCGCTCTTCTTCAGTCATATCGTTAACATATTTTGAGATGGCTGTTTCTTTTGCCATCCATTCGTCTTTTATATCGTCAATGCTAATTAATTTACCCTCTTCAGGTTTTTGTCCAGCGCGGATAATCAAATACTGATATCTCATTTTGCACTCCTTTTTCTGTTGTTGGATTTTATAGAGTGGGCGGCTTGCCGATCCGCCGAAACTAAGGAACTAAAAGATAATCATCTTTATCGCTGACTAGCCGTGGGCGCAGTGCACTGCGCCCACTAAGCCAATCTGCCGATGGCAAACCACAGATCAATCTTTTTTCTGCCCATCTTCAACTGACAGCCCCCTTCAGGGGGCTTCAGAGTCGGTAGCCGGACGCTTTAGCGTCTGGCATCGGGCAGGGGGATGAGGGGTATCTTATTCCTCGTCAACCTCGGCGTCACCCACCTCAGCGATGACCTCTGCGTCGTCGGCGGCAACCGCGCCGTTTTCGCTGCCGTCGAGGTGTCCGTTGGGGATGATTTCATCCTCGCCGTTGAGCAGCGCCATCCCGACCACCTCGTCATCTTTGGCGATGCGGATAACCCGGACGCCCTGCGTGTTGCGCCCGGCCTCACGGATTTCGGTCAAGCTGGTGCGAAGGACAAGCCCCTGCTTGGTCAGGACGACAATCCCGTCTTCTTCGGTGATGCTGCGGACGGCCACCACCGGGCCGGTCTTTTCGTTGCGGGCGATGGTGCGGATGCCGTTGCCGTAGCGCCCCTGCGTGCGGTATTCCTCCAGCGGGGTCCGCTTGCCGTAGCCGTGGCGCGTCAGTACGAGGACTTGGGTATGTTCTGGGCGAACCACATCCATCCCGGCCACGCGGTCATCCCCTTCTAAGCGGATGGCATTTACGCCACCTGCGCCGCGCCCCATCACGCGCACCTTGCCCTCGTCAAAGCGGATGCTCTGACCATTTTCGGTGGCAATAATGATGTGCTGCTGACCGTCGGTATATTTTGCCCAGCCCAGCTCGTCGTCCTCGTTCAAGCCCATCGCAATCAGGCCGTTAGAGCGCACAGCGGCAAATTCTTCCAACTCGACGCGCTTAATCTTGCCGCCGCGTGTGCAGAGGACAAAGTACGCCTCTGACCCTTCTGGGCGCTCAAAGGTCTCGACGTTCATCATGGCGGTGATGCGCTCGTCATGTTCCAACGGAAGGAAGCTGTGAATCAGCAGACCCTTGGCCGAACGAGTGCTTTCAGGCAGGCGGTAGGCCTTCTGGCTGTAGACCTTGCCCTTGGTGCTGAAGAACAAGATGGTATCGAGGCTGCTGGCCGAGAAGACATCAGCCAACACATCGGTCTCTTTGGTCGCCATGCCGCTCATGCCCTTGCCGCCGCGTTTTTGCATCTTGTACTCGCGGGCAGGGACGCGCTTGACGTAGCCGTTGTAGGTCAGACTGATGACGACTTCTTCCTCGCGTACGAGGTCGGCTTCGTCGAAGTCAGCGCTACCGAAGATAATCTGCGTGCGGCGGTTGTCGCCATATTTCTCTGCCACATCGAGGATATCCTCACGGATAACGGCCCGAATCTTGACCGGCGAGGCCAGCAGGTCCTCAAGGTGCAGGATGCGCGCCATCACCTCGTTAAATTCGTCGGTAATCTTCTGGCGCTCCAGCGCAGCGAGGCGGCGAAGCTGCATCTCAAGGATGGCGTCGGCCTGCGGCTGGCTCAGGTCGAAGTTGGTCATCAACTTGTTGCGGGCGTCCTCGGTGTCATCCGATGACCGGATGGTCTGAATGATGGCATCGAGGCTCGACAGCGCCTTGAGCAGACCCTCTAGGATGTGGGCGCGGGCGCGCTTCTTGTCCAGCTCGAACTGTGAGCGCCGGACGATGACCTCGTAGCGGTGGTCGATGAAGATGACCAGCGACCGCTTGAGGCTGAGGGTGCGCGGCTCACCGTTGGTCAGCGCCAACATCTGGATGCTGAAGGTCGATTGCAGCGCAGTGTACTTGTACAGCCGGTTGAGCAAGGTGGCGGGCTGCGCGCCGCGCTTGAGTTCGACCACCAAGCGCTGGCCGTTGCGGTCGGACTCGTCGCGCAGGTCGCGCACGCCGTCTAAGCGCCCCTCGCGCACCAGTGAGACAATTTTCTCGATGATGCCAATCTTGCTGACCTGATACGGGAAGCTGGTAAACACCAGACGGAACATCCCGTCACGGCCCTCCTCAAGTTCGCTGGTGGCACGCATCACCACACGACCCTTGCCGGTGGCGTAGGCTTCTTTGAGTTCCTCGTTGGCGATAACCTGCGCGCCGGTTGGGAAGTCTGGCCCCTTGACGAACTGAGTCAAGTCATCGACTGTGATGTCGTCGATGGTGTCGTAGTGGTCGAGGATATAGGTGATGGCCTGCGCCAATTCGCGAAGGTTGTGGGGCGGGATGTTGGTCGCCATACCGACGGCGATACCCGATGCCCCGTTCGCCAACAAGTTGGGGATACGGGCGGGCAGCACCAGCGGCTCCTGCTGCGTGCCGTCGTAGTTGTCGCCGAAGTTTACGGTATCCATGTTGATGTCGAGCATCAACTCTTCACCAATTTGCGACATGCGTGCCTCGGTGTAACGCATGGCCGCTGGGCTGTCACCGTCCATGCTGCCGAAGTTACCCTGACCGTCTACCAGCAGGTAGCGCAGGCTGAAATCTTGCGCCATACGCGCCATCGCGTCGTAGGCGGCGCTGTCGCCGTGTGGGTGATATTTACCCAGCACTTCACCGACGATACGCGCCGATTTTTTGTAGGCCGTACCCGCACGAATGCCCATGTCGTACATGGCGTACAGGATGCGCCGGTGGACGGGTTTGAGGCCGTCACGGGCATCGGGAAGCGCACGGGCGACGATGACGCTCATGGCGTAGTCGAGGAAGCTCCCGCGCATTTCCTCGTTGATGTTGATGAAGCGCACACTGCCCGCATTGAGGGCTGCGCCGCCTTCGGTGTTTGGTTCACCAGAACTGGGCGGTACACCCTCGCCGGGCAGGGATGCGTCGTCGTTTTCCATGTTGGTTTCGTCGGTCATCAAGGTCCCCAGAAAGCGTTGAACATAGGCGCTTACATTTCCCAATTTTATCACAAAATCGGCAGAAATGCGAGGTTAGCGGCCTCTGATGGCCAGAATCGTAGGGGGATAGCCGTTCGTGGGTTAAAACGCCGAGTCGCGCCGTTTTCGGGCGTCGAGGGGCGCTGAGGATTTCAGCAGCCAGCGCCTGTTGTCTGCTTAAACCGGCGGGCTAAACACGTTCTGGCCGGTCGGTGTGTCAATGGTGGCAGCGAACCAGCCGGTTTCGGCGGGGCGTAGGTCGGGCAGCCACGGGTGGCGCTTGGGGACGAGAATAAATAGCCCGTCGGCGTCACCGACCGCCGTGAACACCTCGCTTTGGTGGCCGAGGTAGGGGGGCAAGCTGTAGGCTTCATTCAGGTGCGCCGCCGACGCCAGCACATCGCTCACTACCCAGCCAATTTCGCTGACGTTGAGCAGGCTGTCCGAGCCGAACGCGCCTCCAGCGGTGTTATCGAGCGTGTGGCGCGCAATCAATTCACCGATGTTGCCGTCGGCGTCCTCGAAATACAGCGCGTCGGCGTTCCACGTCTCGAAAAAGAATTCCTTTTCACCGTTCGGGTCGGGGATGAGGTCGGCGCGCCCGTCCAGCCACGCCCGCGCATCGGCAAAACGGTTGTGGGGGATGTTGAAGGCGTAATGGTAAATGCCCTGCCACGCCGGTTGATGCTCAAAGACCAGCATGGTCGTCCCCACTTGGACGGCAAGCTGGTTCGGCGCGGGTTCGCTGACCGGCAGGCCAAGCGTCGTCCCGAAGAAGGCGCGCTGGGCTGCGAGGTCGCGGCTGTGCAGGCGCAAATGGCGGATGTGCATAACGGTTTCCCCTCAGAAACGTGATGTCGGTGCGGTTACAGGTCGATTTCGCGGCGGATAGTCTCTAACAGCGTGTCGGCGCGGAGTTGTGCCAGCGAGTAGCACGGCCCGCCGAGGTGGTCGGCCAGCTTGGCGGCCAGCCCTTGGTCGAAGGCCGCGTGTTCCATGTTGATGGTGATGGTGCGGATGTCGTCGTCTTTAATCAGCTTGGCGATGTGGTAGGCTTCCTCGTTGGGCGAGGCCATCGGCGACATGCTGACGTTGCCCGCGCCGTCGGTCAGCACAATCATCAGCGGCATCACGTCGGGGTTGAGCATCTTCTCGCGCCGGATAATTTCATAGCTGATGAACAACCCGGCGCTGAGGGGGGTCTTGCCGCCGACTGGTAAATCGGCCAGTGCCTGTTTCGCCAGCACGACCGAGTTGGTCGGCTTGAGCGAGACGGTGGCGCGGTCTTTCTGGAACACCACCAGCCCTACCCGGTCGCGGCGCTGGTAGGCATCGGTCAGCAGCGACATAATCGCGCCTTTGGTCGCCTGCATCCGCTCGGCCACCGCCATCGACCACGACGCATCGACCACAAAGAGGATCAGGTTGGCGGCCTTCTTCACCCGTATCTTGCGGTGCAGGTCAGATTTCTTCAGCGCGTAGGCCATGCCGGTGGCGGCCTTCTGCGCCGCCCGTGCCTTCTGATGGACGGCGGCGGCGCGCAGCGTGGCGTCAAAGGCGATGTCGTTGTGTTTGCCGTGGGCTGGGACCGCGCGGATATAGCGTCCGCGCTTGCGGTCGGTAATCGTCCGGCTGCGCCGACCCGACAGGCGGCGGGTGGTCTTATCGGTCTGAGTCTGGAGCTTGCGCGTTTCAAACTCTGCTGCCGATTTTTCCTTCTTGCCGCCCTCCCACCAGTGTTCCGACTTGCCGGTGTTGGGGACGCTCTGTGGGGCGGGCTGCATATCCTTTACATCAGGATTTTGCTCCGCCCCGTCACCTTCCGTTAGCGGCTGGCTTTTTTTTTGCCGTCCGCGTTGGCGTTGTCTGACATGGACATCTCTTGTGGGTCGCCTTCGCCTTCAGCGTCGTCGCCCATCTGCGCCATGGCTTGTTCCATGGTCTGCGCGCCGGTCAGCTCTTGCCCCTGCGCGGTGAGCGGGCCGCCCTTGCTGCGGTGACCCATTGCAAGGTCAAACGCCTTGGCGATGTCCTCGCGGGTTATCTGGCGGCGACCGTGGTAGGCGGCGTGGGCGCGGGCAGTCTTGAGAATCACGAGGTCGGCACGGTGGCCGTCCACGCGGCGCAGGCTGGTCATCAGCGCAATCAGGCGCAGGTCGCCACGGGTGTACTGAACCTCATCGACAATGGCGCGGGCGGCGAGGATACGCTCGGCCAAGGCCTGCTCATCTGGCTGACAGGATTCGATGAAGACCAGCGGGTCGGATTCAAACCCGATGTGGCGTTCTAGAATCTGCACACGCTTTTCAGGGTCATGCACGGCGCTGACTTCGACCGAGAGCGCGAAGCGGTCGAGGAGTTGCTGGCGCAGGTCGCCCTCTTCCGGGTTCATCGTCCCGACGAGGATGAAGCGCGCCGGGTGGCTGAAGCTGATGCCCTCGCGCTCGACGACGTTGACTCCCATCGCAGCGCTGTCCAGCAGCAGGTCCACGATGTGGTCATCGAGCAGGTTCACTTCGTCTACGTAAAGGATTCCACGGTTGGCCGAGGCCAAGATGCCCGGCTCGAAGTGGCGCTCGCCTTTTTGGATGGCCTTCTCGATGTCCAGCGTGCCGACCACGCGGTCTTCGGTGGCGCTGACCGGCAGGTCGATAAAGCGGATACGGCGCTTTTCGGTCGGGATGGTGGCGGGGTCGGTCTTGGCGTAACGCTCGCGGCTGGCGTCCGACCATGTGGCCGGGCGCAGGGGGTCGTCGTTGAAGGGCGAGTCGGCGATGACATCGACCTCCGGCAGCAGGGCGGCCAGCGCACGCGCCGCCGTCGATTTCCCCGTCCCGCGCTCGCCACGGATGAGGACGCCGCCGATTCGCATATCAACTGCGTTGAGGATTAGGGCGAGCTTCATATCATCTTGGCCGACGATGGCGGTGAAGGGATAGATGAACCGTGGAGGCATGGGGGCAGTCCGTTCCGTTCAAATCTTCTTAAATAGCTAGACGATATGGTATACCCCCCGGCGCATCAATGCAAGCACCGAGGCTAACCAAATCCCGCCGATTGCCCGCCTAGCGCACCGCGCCGTGGGGGAGCATGGCGTGGATGCCGTAAACACGATTAGCAATCTGGGTGACACGCAAATCGACCACGGTGCTTGCCAGCGCCAGCGCTTCGTGGCGTTCGACCGAGAACAGGCGCGCCATCAGGTCAACCATTGCCTCCAGCGCGCTCATGGCCGCGACGTTTAGATTGGCGTCCAGTCCCATCGTCAGCCAGCCCTCCGGCGTGTTGGCGACCGGCGCGCTGACGGGAAAGTCGTCGCGTATGTCCAGCATCAGCTCGACCCGTGACATCCCGCACTCAATCGCAATCCCGCTGACTTCGCCGTCACCCTGCGCGGCGTGGCCGTCGCCAAACGAGAGCAGCGCTCCGTCCACCGGGATGGGGAGGTACAGCATCGAACCAGTGACCAGCGATTTACAGTCCATGTTGCCGCCCCATGCGTAGGGTGGGGTGGTGCTGTGGATTCCCGACTCCGGCGGCGGCATCCCAATCAGACCCAAGAAAGGCTTGAGTGTGACGGTATGGCCGCGCTCGTCGCGCCCAATCATCCGGTCGAGGTCTAAATCCCATTTGTGCCAGACGCGGTGTTCGCGCCCACTGATGCCGAATGTATCGTTAATCCATGATGGATAACCGCCAGTAGCTGACCAGCCCCACGGTTCTGGGCGCAGGTCACGGATGTGGACGGCGAGGGTCTGCCCGGCTTTTGACCCCTCGACATAGATGGGGCCAATCATTGCATGGCCGGCGTCCAGTTCGGGGTCGAGTGGCGCAAATTTGACGCCCGAAAAGCTCGGCTCGACGGTAATTGGCTCGGTGTACCAATTGGCGTCCAGCGTGCAGGCGACCACCGTATCGCCGGGCTGGACGCGCAGAATCGGCGCTAAATCGGGCGAGAAATGACCGTGCAGGGTTTGGCGATTCAGCGGGATGGTATGGGTGGTCGGCATGGGGGTAATCTCATCAAGGCAGGTTCAAAGGAGTTTTGATTCTACACCATCACGTCGTTCAGGCCATAAAGCGAGATTCAATGAATCACAGAGGATAGGGTGTTTTTGCAAGCACTCTTTCCCCGATGACGCATGATAAACCAATTGCTTCCCCTAAGTCGTGGCCGGGAGGGATGACGGTTCACTGGGTTTATTGAAAATCGTCTCTAGAGGTTGACCTTCATTAATTGCACGGATAATGCTTGGATCGACCTTGTGGCGGCGGTCATACGTCATTAATCCGTTGATTTCTTGCTCAACGTCGGTTAATTGTGTGTAGCAAAACCCCTGAACCAGTGGGAGGTTTAATACCGTTGAGATCACCGAGTGATAGCGCTCAATGAAGCTCATGTCGTCCTCTACTGATGAGTAACCCCATCCCTTCCAGTCGCTTTGACGGTAAGCGATGCCCCCAAATTCCGAAATGAAAATCGGCGCGTTTTGGTGTTCAAAGCCGGGGACGTAAATGGGGTAGCGGGTCGTGGGGTTGGCGAATACCGTATGCGGTGAAGCGTAGCGCTCCCGCATGACTCCGGGAAGATTGTCGTAGTCATGAACGGTACATAGGTCGGATTGGGTGTGTTCCCACCCATCATTCGAGATGACCAGCCGGGTCGGGTCGAGCGATTTGGTGAGGTGATAGAGGCTCAGGGCGTGGTGGGATTGGCGTTCATCGGTTCCCAGCGTGGGGACGCCCCAACTCTCATTCAGTGGAACCCATGCCACGATGCAGGGATGGTTGTAATCACGGATGATGGCGGCTTGCCATTCTGCCGTGATGCGGCGGACGGCGGTCTCGGAATAGTCATGGCTGTTTGCCATCTCGCCCCAGACCAACAAACCGAGCCTGTCGGCCCAGTAGAGGTAACGTGGGTCTTCGATTTTCTGATGCTTGCGCGCCCCGTTAAAACCCATCGCTTTGGTCTGTTGGACATCGTTTCGCAGCGCATCACCGCTGGGAGGGGTGAGTAAGCTCTTGGGGAAGTAGCCCTGATCGAGGATCAATTTCATGTAGTAAGGCTGGTTATTGAGCAAGATGCGGCTATTGTTGACCGAAATCTTCCGCATACCGAAGTAACTTTGAACCTCATCGACGGTCCCGTCGTTAGCCTTAAGGTGGAACGTCACATCAAATAGATGTGGGCATTCTGGACTCCAGCACTGCGTAGGGGAAAATCCCGCCAACGGAATCGCGGTGCGCCACCTCGTCTGATAGGCGGAAATTTCTTGCTCTATTAGCGCCACCGGTGCGCCATGGAAGCTGATCTCAATGCTCAGGTGAGCGGCTTCGCTGGGCTGGGTGAGCCACCCTTCAATCACGACTTCACCCGTGTCGATGAAGGGTGTCATCTTGAGGCGCTGAATGGCGGTCTTAGGCGTGGCTTCGAGCCAAACCGTCTGCCAGATGCCGCTGGTGCGGGTATAATAGATAAACTCTGACTGCTGCTCCCAGTATTGTTTGCCACGGGGTTGTTCCAAGTCGTGCGTGATGTCTTCGACCCGCACAACGACACAGTTGGTCTCGTTGTGCAGGACATCGGTAATATCGACTTGGAAGGGTGTGTGACCGCCTTCATGCGTGCTGACCAACTGCCCGTTTACCCACACCCATGAACGGTAATCGATGGCCCCAAAGTGCAAGATAATCTGTTGGCCGTCCCACTCCTCAGGCACGTTAAAATTGCGGGTATACCAGACCACATCGTGGAAACTGGTATCACCCATACCACTCATCTCACTTTGAAAGGCAAAGGGGACAACAATACGCCGGTTAAATGTGGGGTTGAGGTGCCATTTTTGTTTGATGCCCACATTGGCATCATCAAACGCAAAATCCCATTCTCCGTTCAGATTTAACCAGTGTTGACGTATAAGTTGTGGACGTGGGTAGTCAGCGTGAAGTAGCATGAGATGACTTTCTGAAAGAAAACCGTTTGTGGTTCAGTCGGTGGTTGTGAGGGCGATGATAAACCCATTACTTATCTAGTGTAACTATAGTTTGTGTAAGTAATAGTTGAGAACACAAGCCATATTCACCTGTTTTCTTTATACGCTGCGTTGAGGAATGGTCTGCCGTAACGCCTGTGGTTCAAACCGATCTTTAACACCCGAACGAGAAGTGTGCCTTTGGTCCTGATACGTCTGTTTTTTTTGGCCAGTTTCTTCTATAACGAACTATATTTCTTTTGACTACAAAAGCGGGTCGTTTTGTGTACAGCGGAAATAGCACCATTAGAAATCGAAAAAGAAAAAAATATGTCATAGCTAAGGGCAACCGTCGCGTTCATCACCGGCGTAGGGTTTGGCATTGGGAAGGGCACTGTGCTTTTGCTGGCGAAAGAGAGCGCTAAAATTGCTGCACTGCACACCGATGCACAACAGCTGCAAGCGGTCATTGATGACATTCAGCCGCACGGTGGAGAAGTCATTGCTCTGGTCGCTGACGTATCAGCATCGGGGGCGGTAAAAGCTGCGGTTGAGCAGACCATCGCCCAGTGGGGCGGCCGGATACGGTCTTTGCTAACGCGGGCATCAACGGCAACTGGCCCCGCTGGAAGAACTGCAACCCGATGATTGGGACAAGACGCTTGACATCAACTTAAAAGGGACATTTTTGACCGTTAAATATGTCACCCCTTACCCGAAGCAGAGGGGCGGCTCGGTCATCATTACCTCGTCCATCCAAGGGACGCGGATGTTCAGCAACGTGGGTGGGTCGGCCTATTCCACTTCAAAAGCGGGGCAGGTCGCCTTTACGAAAATGGTGGCGCTGGAAATGGCTAAATTCCATGTCCGTGTCAACGTGATTTGTCCCGGCGCGATTGAAACCAACATCGACTAGAACACCGAGAAAAGCGACAGCCTAGAAGAGGTCAGCATTCCTGTTGAATATCCTGAAGGCTCTATCCCGCTGACGGGGGCAAGCCCGGCACTATTGAAGATGTGGCCAAATTAGTGCTGTTTCTCGCGTCAGAAAACGCATCCCACATCAGCGGGACGGAGCTTTGGATTGACGGGGCCAGCTCACTGTTGGTCGGTTGAAGTTAAGAAATTCAACCAAGCTCGGTTTGTCGATTATCCGGCAGGCTGCCCGTGAGTGCCGTCGCGCAACCAAAGAAGAATGAATGAACTTCGACATTGAAACCCTGTTCGATAAAGGCCTTGTGTAGGTGGTCGCAGTTTTTGAACCGCAGCATATAGGTGCTTAACATGCGGTAATTATCTGGGTTGCCGAGCGCCAGTTTACCGATAAGTGGAATCACCAACGACAGGTAAAACAGGTAGGCTTGACGCAAAATCGACCACGCCGGTACCGAGATTTCAACCAGACCGAACAAACCTCCCGGTTTCAACAGGCGCTTGATTTCACCTGCAAAACGCTGGTAATCGATTGGCGCGAGCGTCTTGACCCCGTAGATACATACCACCGCGTCTATAGAGCAAGCCGGTAGATCGTTATCCAACACATCTGCTTGCAAGATGTGGAGTCGGGTGTTTTTCAACCGTCTTTTGCGTTTATTGGCCTCCTTGGTCATGGCGTTGGAAAAGTCCAGCGCGATGATTTCTCCCTCCCGCCCAATACACGGCAGTATATATTCCCAACTTTCGCCCGTCCCGGCCATCAAATCGCAGATCGTCATTCCCGCTGTCAGGTTCAACCGTGCGATAAGCTGTTTGCGCCAGCGCCAGTTGAATCCTAACGAACATAGGGTTGAAACGCGCTCATAACTTCCCTGCATCTCGTCGAAAAGCTGCCGTAAGTAACCTGCATCGTAAATATCGTCAGAGACACTTCTCATAATTATCCAATTCATTGTGAGCGTAGATTGCTGATAAATCCATCAGAAACTGTTTGCTTTGTCTGCGGGTTTACACAAAAATGGCGTGAGATATTGGGAATGTGGACAGGCATGACCTGTCCACCTCTTGATTGCCTAAAGCCTCTGCCGTCGTGTTATTAGGCTTTACCCGTCGTCATGTTGGGCAGATCGGCGGCGGCAATATTTTTTGCCACCCGATAAGTTGCCCATGACGATGCAAGCGCAGCAATTGAGGCCAAAATCATCACTGTTGGATTCATGACTTGAAAAGAACTGAAGATGCCCAAGCAGATATGTACCCCGATAAAGGCCACAAATGCGCCGCCAATCGTGGTAAATCTGGTGAATTTCCTTGGCATATAAAACGGTCTGCATAACCATGTTGTACATGCGAGGAATAAACCGTCTATCGTCCCGCTTAAGAAGCCAATAATGGCTCCCACCCCTGCTCCTATCACCGTTCCGGCGATAGGAATGACTATTGTTCCTACCACTGCCCCTAAAGCACTGCCTAGTAATGCCCCACGCAAGATGATTGCGCCGACGATTCGTCGATAGCTATACGTTTTGATCATGAGATTTCTCCTCGAGGTTAATCATGCTGCTGGCAAGCCTTGCCAGCCGAGAAAGTACCGCCGCTATCGGCGGAAGTCCTAAAATCGGTCGAATGAGCGCCAGACAGTCCCGCGTAAACTGGACGAGTTCCCGTGTTGCTGTTTTGTTGGCTGTGCGGTCGTACAACCAGAACAAGATGGTCGCTAGGTGGATACCATAAAAAATATCCGCTAGCGCATCGATCTGGTTTTTTCGTGGGGTGTTGGTCGCCCGTTCAACGGTCAAGCGATACAGGTTGCGTGTTTTGATTCGGATGTCGGTCGTGCTGTTTCCCAGCACCGCCACGCCCGATTTGATGTTCATCGCTGCTGCGAATAAAGCGCCTAGCGCATCCTGATGCGGTGTCAGACTCTCAAGGGCGGCCATTATGGTGCGCTCAAACTCATCAGCTAAAGGTAGGGGCTGGAGTGCGCTGACATTTGCGATCAGCTCGTTGGCGAGCTGTTCATACAGCGCCATCACCATATCTTCTTTACGGCCAAAGTAGCGGTAAATTAGCCCTAACGAACATTCTGCAGATTCCGCGATGTCACGGAGTGTTGTCTCCTCATAACCTTTTTCCTGAAACAGCTTGAGCGCCGTTGTTAGGATACGGTTTCGCGTCTCCTCTGCTTTTGTGGTCAGTCCGGTCATCTTGATCTCAAGCATCTAAAAGTGAACATGTTCACTTTTAGATTAATGAATCATTTTCCATCTGTCAAGACGGCAAAAAACCGGGTGCGAAAACACCCAATTACATGACGTGATCAGGTTGGTTGTCAGTTCCTTTGATTCAAAGGGGTGACAGCAGGAAACAAAAATCAGCCCGAAGGCTGACCTTTGTTCGACATCTCTCTCATTAAGTACGGGGGACAGGAAATTATCCGAACAATCTCCTAGCTTAAATCGCTCCGCATTCATCCAACGCATTCAATTCTGCCATCACGCACATCTCGTGCGTCTCTCAACTTTAGACTAAATCGGCTATTCGGTGATTGGAGGAGGTTTCCTCTCCCCCAACCACCTAAAGGCTCGCTGACGCGCCCAGCAAGACCTTTGTAGGACAGTCTAACACCTTTCCTCAATGGCCTTGTCAGCACAGCGATTTTCAATCGGTTTGTTGAGTTGAGAGGAAATGGCAATGACCCGTGTTTTCGTGTTCACCAACCACAAAGGGGGTGTCGGCAAGTCGACATCCGCCACCAATGCCGCGCTCGGTATCACCTCGATGCTGCGCCGCGCCGGAGCCGCCAACAGCCGTGTCTTACTGATCGACACCGACAGCCAAGCACACGCCACCCTGATCACCACTGGCATGAAGGATTACGGCACCGACAACAGTCTGTACACCGTGCTGATGTCCGACCGTCAGACCGCCGCCCAGACCCTACTCAATTCCATCGTGCAATCGACGTGGGACGAGAACCTGCACGTCCTGCCCGCCTCCCCCATGTTGGAAGGAGCCGAGCGTGAGCTGATGGGCGTGGCGGGCGCGCCCTACCGTCTAGCCGAACCGCTGAGCCGCATCGCCAACCGCTATGCGGCTGTTGTCATTGACACCCGTCCCTCGTTCTCGCTGATGACCGAGATGGGATTGATTGCGGCCACCGACGCCATCGTCCCGGTTGAACCGCGCTACCTCGAAACGGTCGGCTTGATGAGCGTGATCGGCAAGATCAACGACATCCGCGATGGCTGGCGTCAGCCCAATTTGCGGGTGAGTGGTATCCTCATCACCAAGATGAACAACCGCATCCGCGGCCACAACCATCTGCTGACCGAGCTGAAAAGCCACAGCGTGCTGGGCAATTTAATCATGGGCGTGGTCCCGGCCAATGAGGCGGTGTCCTACGCCCACCAGAATCACCAAAGCATCTTCGATTACGACTATAAGTCGCCCGCAAGCAAAGCTTACATGCAATTCGTCGCCAAGCTGGTCTACCGCATCCTGAAAGGCGGTGCCTAGATGCCGCCCAAGAACACCCGACGGATCGATGACCTGTTAGGCGGCGTGACGGAAGAAATGCTGGCAGGCATCCCCCAGCAGCTGCAAGACACCTCGCTGCGGGTCGAGCGTCTGCTGCTGGAGATGGTGCGCCCCGACCCGGTGCAGCCGCGCCGCGTGCTGCCCGAAAACCTCCACACAGCCTTCCACAACAACCGTCTGACACCTACACAGGCTTTAAAGGAGTTGGTTCAGTTGGTGCAGGTGTCCGCCCGCCAGCGTGGTCGTCCGTTCAACAACGTGCTAGAGCTGCTGCCCAACCCCGATGATGACGGCGATGATGAGCAGTTCGCACAGCTCTCACCCGAAGAGCAGCTGCTGCACGACTTGGTCAACCTCGCTGTGACCATCCGCGACGATGGACAGGTCAACCCGCTGACGGTGGTCGATGTCACACAAGGCGTGACGCAGCAGTTTCGCATCGAGACCGGCGAACGGCGCTACTGGGCGACGTGGCTGCTGCGGGACTTCATGCCCAACTACAGCGGCGACGGGATGATCCCGTGCATCATCATCCCCGCCGAACGGTCATCGGTCTTCCGTCAAGCCAAAGAGAACACCGCCCGCAGCGGCCTGTCGGCAATTGCCATGGCGCGCCAAGCTGCCCTACTGCTGCTGACCATCCACGGCTACGAAATTCCCAACACCGCTGTCGCGAACGACTTCTATCGTCAAGCGCTTGACCTCGACCTGCGCGGCAAGCGGGAGTACACCGAGGCAATCCTCAGCGCGATGGGCGGGATGAAGAAGGGCTATTTCAGCGAGATCAAAGCGCTCTTACGACTGTCAGACGAGGCTTTGGAATTAGCCGATAGATATAGCATCGACCAATACAAACTTCGGTATGTCCTGTCCTTACCTGCTGAATATCACGCCGAGGTTGTCCGACAAATCGTCGATCTGAACTTGTCGAGCAAACAAGTCAAAGAACTGTGCGAGAGTGATTCCTTGGAAACTGACGACCAAATCTCATTCGACAAACTTCCCGCCGCAGCTCTCAAGATGGCTAAAGTCACCCACACTGCCTCTACGGTATCGGCGCAGGACGTGGCACGAGCGCTCATCCAGCAAGAGGGTGATGTCACTATCGCACAAGCCCGCTTGAAGTCGTTCCAGAAACTGCTGGCTGAGGCCGAACGCTACTTAACCGAAGAATAGAAAAAGGTTCGGGTGCCCGAACCTTTTGGAGATAAACCGATGACTCAAAAACGCGACCCGCCGTAAGACAACAAAAAGCCCACGACACACATAACGGGTGGTGGGCATGGAACAGGTGGTACGTTGGTGACTTCGACACTCCCAATGTACCACAACCTCCATCCACCCGCAACTTACCCCCGAATTTTGCCCCGCCTCGCGGCGCGGCTCCTATATTCGTTTTGCCTGTTGAATGGAGGTGCTCAGATGGCACTTGACCTTGAGATGATCCGCGCCCGCAGCCCGATTGAGGATGTGGTCGGACAGAAGTTTGCGCTGAAGAAGGTCGGCTCGCGCTTCATCGGCGTCGAGCATGACAGTTTGGTCGTCCTGCCCCAGACCGGGATGTACTTCTGGAATTCGGTCGGCGAACACGGCGACGTGTTCGAATTTGTCGGACGCCACCTGCTAAACATAGGGACGTGGAACCCGCGCGACCCAATGCAATTCATGGAGGCCGTCCGCTATCTGGCGCAGCAGGCCGGTATATCACTGGAAGATAACGAGCAGTTCAAAAAGTCGCCGGTGTGGGCGGAGCGCCAGCTCGTCCAGCTCCTGCACGAGGCCCTGCTCAACAGCCCGACCGCCCTCGCCTACCCAACTGAGAAGCGCGGCTGGCAACTCGCAACGGTCAAGGCTGCGCGGCTGGGTTTCATGCCGTATGACAAGCGCCCGCTGCTGGCCGACCTCAACCTGCCAGAGCAGTGGTCGTCGGTCATCCAGAAATTTCCCGCCGGGATGCTGGTCTACATCCACCTCGCCAAAGGACGGCTGATCTATTTGAGCGGGCGCTCGATGGACAGCAAGAAACACTACAACCCGCCGCGGGAGCTGATCGGTGAGCGTCAGCCGTATTACAACCACCTCTACACCCCCAAGGCCGAGCAAGTGGTGTTGGTCGAGGGGCAGGCTGACGCCGTGACCTTTGCCGAGTGGGGGATTCCTGCGCTGGCCATCGCTGGGATGCACTTGTCTGACGAACTGGTAAATCGGTTGAAAAGTCACAAGCGCCTGTTCATCGCGCTGGACAACACGCCTGACGCCCGCGCCAAGAGCCGCGAGATGGCGCTGCGCCTCAAAGGTGAGACGTATCTTCCCTCTTTCCCGCCCGACATCAAGGACGCCAATGACTGGCTGCAAAACGGCGGCAGTGCTGAGGCGGCCCTAGCCATGCTCAACGGCGCGCAGAGCTGGATGGCGGCGGAAGTCCAGCAGATCACCTTCTTGGACGGGCTGGCGCGGCAGGACGCCATCCGCGCCTTATTCGCCCACATGGTCGGACTGGATGACTTCGGCATGGCGCAGTTCAAGACCCTGATGGAAGGGATTGGGGTCAAGGGGCGCGCCTTCACTGACCTGTTCAAGGCGGCGCGGGGTAAGACGGACTCGTCCCAGTCTCACACCCCACCGGAAGTCCTGAGCGACAGCATCCCGATCCTGTCCCCGGCACTGGGCTTCCGCCACGATCTGGGCATGGTCACCGTCTCGATCATCGAGCGCACCAAAAACAACAAGTTGAATACTCAACCTTACCTCGTGACCAGCACCCGCGAGCTGCGCCGCCTGTCCGATGAGCAGATCATCACGGTCAACCAGAACGAGATTGCCCTCAAGGTGATCCCGGAAGGGTCGGAGTTCCTGATGCGCTGGCGCTACAGCGACATCCGCCGCTATCTCGATGGTGAGACCGTGCAGCCCGGCGCGGTCTTCAATACCATCCACGACCTGTTCACCCGCTACGTCGATTTCCGCTCCGACATCGAGAGCAAACTGCTGGCGCTGTGGGCGGTGGGGACTTACTTTTATACGATGTTCCCCGCCTACCCCTATCTGGCGCTGAATGGGCCGAAGAACAGCGGCAAAAGCACGGTCATGCGCGTCTTACAGCCGCTGGCGTTCAACATGATCACCACCTCCGACCCGACCGGGCCGAGCATGTTCCGGCTGATCGACCAGACTCGCTGCACAGTCGGCATCGACGAGGCCGAGCGCTACCACAACCCGAAAGATCCGAGGATGCAGCAGATCCGGCAGCTGCTCAACAGCGGCTACAAGCAGGGGATGCCCGCCATCCGCGTGACCGGTGACGACCTCAAGCCGCAGGCGTTTGACGTGTATTCGCCCAAAATTCTGGCGGCGATTGCCGGGCTGGAGGACATCCTCGCCAGCCGCTGCATCGCGGTACCGATGCGCCGCACCAACCGTAAGATGCCCTCCTTCCCGCCCGACTTCGACGGGGCGGCCATCCGTCATCAGCTCTACACGCTGGCGCTAACCCATTTTCAGGCGGTCTACACCAATTACTTCGAGCGCCCCGACCTGCATAAGCTCCACAACCGCTCCGGTGAATTGTGGTCACCGCTGGTGGCGCTGGCCGCCTTCTTCGAGGAGCAGGGCAGGGTGAGCGGGTTGCTCGACGCGATCTCTGGCGCGGCACAGTGGGACGAGCAGATGAGCGAGGGCAAGTCGCTCAACGAGCGCGAGGAGGCGGTCTTGCAGGCGCTGGAACTGCTGACCCAGAGCGCGGCGGACGCGGTGGTGTGGGTCAAGGGCAGCGATCTGCGCGAGAAGATTCGCGGGCTGCTGGGGATGTCGGGCGAGGAGATGGGCAACGCCCAGTGGATCGGGCATATCCTCAAGCGGCTGCAATTGATCGACCCGTCGCGGCGCAAGCACCACGTCAGCGGCAAGGTTTACGCCATCGAGCGGCGCGAGGTGCTGGACATGATGCGGCGCTACGAGGTCGTGCCGGTCGAATAGGGCGCGCCGCGCTGCTGACCTAACCGGTCAATCCCGTCAGCAGGTTTGAGGGAAAACCCTGACGGGTTGACGGGTTTGACAGGTTTTTGTCACATCTTTGACTCTCGTTCATGCGAAAAAGACTTTAGGCTTAAACAAGCCGCTTCTACGCTCGACGAATAGGCGCAAATGTTTCAACGGGATCTAAGCTAAAGAAATCAAGGATGATCTTATTGCAGAGGTCCGGTTTCTCAACCAAAAGTCCATGGGACGTTCCCGGAATGACGGCCAACTCCCCATTAGGCAAGCTACGATAGAACTCAATGGCATGTTCAAGTTTTACTTCGTCGTCGTCGCCCACCATGACCAGTGTCCGACAGGTTATGTCCTTTAAATCCTCTGGCGTTAATTTTGGTCCTTGATCATGCATGTCGTTCAATTTCTGCAAAACAATCGGAAGATGCTCAATGGGATCAGGAGACAGCGCTTTATAAGCGGAAACCATAAATTCTGGCGCTTCGGTAACGGGGTCAATGACACCCGAAAGCCATCCATTGTTATTGAATACGCTTCCCACGCAGATTAACTGTTTTACCAGATCAGGCCGTTTATGAGCTGTTAGAAGCGCGACAATCCCGCCATCGCTCATTCCAAATAAGCGTACTGGGCCGCCAATCACTTGCTCGATAAACCTGATCGTATCTTCAGCCATCAATTCATAGGTATAAGGGCCTTCTGCATCTGGCGTATGACCATGGCCGCGGCGCTCAGGCAGAAAGACCTCAAAGTCTAAAGCTATCGCCTCAATATTGGGTTGAAAAGCGCTGGAATCGACCCCGCCCGGATGTAGCATAACAACTGGCTCGCCCTTGCCATATTTAGCGTACCAGATGCGAACTCCATTTAGCTCAATATAGGTCTCTGTACTGGGTAACTGCACCTTTTAATGCTCCTGAATTTTATCTGAGATCTGTCAAGTTCTTTATCATCATAGTACGCCAAACGCTAAACGAACTTGAGAAAAACAAGAGCATTTGTTCGATTTAATCGTCTCTTTGTGCCGCATATAAGATAAGACAAAAGACCTAAATACCCTTTATTCATAGATTCGTGATGCTCTTCAACGCTCCAAAAAAAACCGTCAGCGCCTCGATTTGATGACCACCGCTTTTTTACCCAGCGCTGGGACGATATAGGGAAACACAGTCAGCGAATGCCGCTAGAAGCGAAACTCTCGATGAAGCGGCGCTGAAAGATAATGAACAGCACCACCAATGGCACAATGACCATCAGTGTGCCAGACATCAGACTGCCCCACTGCGCCCCCGCTTCGGTCGCGGAGTAAAGCTGATTTAGGCCGACTGTCAGCGGGCGAGCTTCCTCTGGGTTGCGTGTAACGACCAGCGGCCACAAGAGTTCGTTCCAACGGGCGCTGATCGTCACCAACGAGAAGGCGGTATAGGTCGGAATGGACAGCGGCACATACACATGACGAATGACCTGTAAGACGTTCGCACCATCGATGCGGGCGGCTTCTTCCAGATCTCGCGGAATCTCGCGGAAGGTCTGGCGCATCAGCAGGACGCCAAACGCCGATCCCCAGTACGGCATCATCAGCGCCC
The DNA here is from genome assembly GCA_025454725.1 of Anaerolineae bacterium. GTDB lineage: Bacteria > Chloroflexota > Anaerolineae > Aggregatilineales > Phototrophicaceae > Flexicrinis. The sequence goes on along the minus strand of JALONW010000002.1, from coordinate 4,532 downwards.
ACTGCGTATTGAACGCGCCGATGTCGCGCATAATCTGCACGTTTTGTACGATTAAAACGCCGGTCGGGATCATCAACTGCAACAAGATGACGAACAACAGCACATTGCGTCCGGGAAACACCATGCGGGCGAAGGCATATCCGGCCAGCGTGATTGTGATGAGCTGCACCGTCAGCACGCCGACTACCACCAATACACTGGTGATGAAGTGCCATTCCCACGGAGCGGTGTTCCACGCCCGCTCGAAGTTGGCGAGGGTCAGCTCACTGCCGTAAAAGATACTGCCGACACTAATGGGGTCACGCTGTGGGCGGAAAGCCATCGCCACTGCCATCACCAGCGGGAACAGCCACAACAGCGCCAGCACGACTGTTACAGCGTCAGCGAAGACGCTCCACCGATTGCGATTCCCAACCGGAGCCGGATCAAGACCGATATGCCGTCTGTGCGGCGTGATAGCCCTACTCATCTTCGCGCCCTTTTTCAAACAGGAAGAAATTGCTGATGGTGAAAATCAACAGCAGTCCAATCAAAATGACGGTCATAGCATTGACGTAGCCCATGTTGGCGCTCGATCCGATATTCTGGAAGATGAAATATAGAAGCAGGTTGGCGCGGTCAACGGGTAGACCGCGATTCAGCGCTTCCAGTTATTCGACGGTCTGAAACGCATAGGTGGAGGCCACCACGACCAAAAATAAGGTGGTGCGGCGCAGCATCGGCACAATCAGATAATAAAATTTCTGGAAGTAACCCGCGCCGTCGAGATCAGCGGCTTCGTGGATGTCACGCGGAATGTTCTGTAAAGCGGCCAAGTAGAAAATCATAAAGAAGCCGGTCTGCTTCCAGATGTTGACCACGATCACCGAAAACAACACCAAATCTGGGTCACCAAGCCAGTCGCGACCGTCCAAACCGAATGTCCGTAAAATGGTGTTGATCACGCCGGTCGTATTCGCGAACAAAAACGCCCAGATATTCGCAGCGCCGATCAGAGGCAGCATCACCGTGTAAAAGAAGCTGAATCGCCACAGCCCCAGCCCGATAATTTTACGATTCACAAGTAGAGCGAAGGCCAGCGCCAGCGGGATACTCACCAGCACGGTAGCGGCGGTAAAAACGAGGGTATTGGTCAATACGCGGGGAAATCGCCTGCCGAGTGGGTGTGCCGGGTCGAACAGCGAGGCGTAATTATCCAACCCAACGAACGTCGGTTCGCCGGGTACGCGCTGTCCGGCTTCATTCCGGGTGGCACGTCCCGGTTCATACAAGCTGGCGTTGACACTCTGTAGGGTGGGTAAGATGGTGAAAGTAGCCACCAGCAGCAGCGTCGGCGCAATCAGCAGATACGGCACAATTCGCTGAAAAATCGGTTTACGACTGGGAGGGGACGGGGAAGCGTCCAATATAAAAGGCCTTCATCATCGTGCCAGAGGGTGTCTGGGGTGCAGAATCGCCAGTTTATATCGGCAAGCCGTTCACTTTCAACACGTTGAACGGCCTTAAGACAATCAACCGTAGAGGCACAAAGTTTTGCACCTCTACGGTTGATTCTGTGCCGATTAGGCGTTCAAGCCTATGTTATTGCTCGGTCTCTGCCAGCAACGCATCGATTTGCATCTGAGTATTTGCCAGAACGTCCGCCGCCTCGGACAGCGGCACTGAACCTGAGATGATATTGCTCAGCTCGAAGTTGATGATGTTTTGGATTTCAACCGAGCGATAGGCCGTAAATTCCTCGTCAGCGAACTGAAGCTGATCGCGGGCGACGGCATACTGCGGGAATTCTTCGGTCAGGCTCAACAGGGGGGCAATCTCCCATGCACTGCTGCGGGCGGCAATGTAGCCAGTGGCCGCACCCCAGTCCGATTGAATTTCCGGTGAGGAGAGGAACATGATCCAATCCCACGCGGCTTGGAGTTCAGCCTCGGTCTTGCTTCCATCATCAAACATGTAAAGGTTGCCGCCGCCGGTCGGGGCAGCGTAGCCCGTGCCGTCTTCTCCCGCCGGGCCGCTGGGCAAGAAAGAGACACCCACTTCAAAATCGGCATTCTCTAAAATGTTGGTCAGCGATCCGGTGGTGTGATAAATCATGGCCGCTTGCCCGGCGAGGAAGGCTGCCGGGGTCTCGCCCCACGCGCTGCCCCCCATCGGACCGACGCCAAAACCACCCTCCTCCACCGGCATACCCAGCCGCGTCAGGAACTCAACCGCTTGTACGGTCGCCTCGCCGCTGAACGTCACTTGTGTCGGGTCACCGCTGGTTAGCGGCGCGCCGTAACCGCTGGCGAAGCTCTGGAACAACCAGATGGGGAAAGTACCCGCGACCGGCACTTGGAGGCCGTCACGCTCGTCGGTGGTCAGCGCTTGTGCAGCAGCAATCAGTTCTTCATTGTTGGTCGGTACGTCAATGCCTTCTTCAGCCAGCAAATCGGCATTGTAGAACATGATTGGCGTGCTGCGCTGGAACGGCACTGACCATACACGTCCCTCTGCATCGAGGCTGTTTAGCCAAAACGCCGGGAAGAAGTCGTCGTACCACGCCTCACTATCCTCGATCTCTTCGATGAACGAGTCCAGCGGGATGATATAGCTGTCGTCAATGAACGTGTAAAGGTCGGTCGCCAGCATGATCGCCACATCGACCAGCGGGCTGTCGCCTTCGGCTAAAATGGTATCGCGGGTCTGCGTATAGCTGCCGGTGTAGACGACGTTAATCTCTACGCCGGGGTTTTGAGCTTCAAAGGTTTCGGCATATCCAGCGAAAATTTCTGGCAGATTGCCTTCGACAGCGGACGCCCAATAGAAGTCAATGACGATGGTGTCGTTATCTTGCGCCATGGTGACCGGTACGACAGCCAGTAAAGCCGCAATGAAGCCAAATACGATGGATCGAGCTAGGTGACGCATAGGTCACTCCTTTAAACGGATTGACGTTCACGAATGATTGGAACACACCCCAGCAAATATCGCTTAAACTGCTGCTTAAATTTGTGTTAAGCACCTCTGAGTTCGAATTATTGCTACGAGAATGTCAAGCAGCGTCGGGCCACAGCCGGCAAGCTCAATTGATTCGTCATCTGCCACTGTTAATACCGTTTATACGTTACCTTAGAGGCGCGAATCGTGCCAGCAGATGATCATATAATATGAAATCGCTTGTTCTCCGAAGAAATTGTTAGTCCCAGTCACGTATGCGGCGCTGCCTAACCCAGTGACACGGCAGGTCGGTCAGGCCGTGGACAAGATGGGCGAGACCCAGTGGATTGGGCATATCCTCAAGCGGCTGCACCTGCTGGACGAGACCGGGCGCAAGCGCGGGATGGACGGCATCGCTTACGCTGTCAGGCCGGACGACGTAGCCGATATGATGCGCCGCTACGATGTCGCGAGTGTTTCGTAGACGCGCTAGAAAAACCGTCGTGGGCGGTGGCATTGTTCACACCTCAGACGGATAACATCGTTCACAGTTAAAGCGATAGATTCAACGTCATTCAGTGGATGAAGACCTGAGACAAATATGTTGCTTTTACGGGGGCCTAAGCAAGAAAGACACAGGCCGTATTAGCCTTTGTTTTAGCGAATTTGCTTTAATTCAAGTAGCTCTGAGTGTGGACCATGTGTCCGATCTAAAGTGTGGACAATGTCACCGCCCCCGGCAGCTGCACATAGCGCTCCAACAGCGACAACTCATGTGGGGTTGTCTAATCGAGGAAAGCGTGTCCAAGGTGTGTCAGTTGCATTGTCCTTGACTTGAAGCGAGTGCTGACAAGGTAATCGTGTCCGATCAACCGGGCAACAAACCAAAAAGCGGGTCAGGAAATTTTCCTGACCCGCTTTTTGGTTCCCATTGTTGTGGCCTAGCCCCACAACAGCACGGATGGAACACGCTGAGGGTTTGCCAGACGCAGCAATTGATAACCTATCCCGGCCATGCCCACGAACAATCCCGGTGGCGGCAGCGCACGGCGCAAGGGCGACCCGAAGCGATACATTGTCTGAGGTTGGCCGGCAGCATCCGCCCATACCACCCGTCCTGCAAAGCGCCGAGCCAGTGTCACCGCCGATTCGTCATCGGTCAACAGTCCTGCCGTGAACAAACAATCGATTCGTCCTAAATCGCCGCAGCATAGCAAACTGCCACTGCTGGGCAGGTCGCGCAATGCGGTTTTCGTCGTCCGCAGCGCCACTTCGATGTCCGCATCAATCGACGGCGAAGTGATCCACTGTGCCATCGCAGCCCGCGCCAGCCCAATCCCCGGTGCGCCATGACACCACGTCGCCCATGCGCGATTGGCTGCTGATGCCGGATTGTCGTGAATGGCGCGAGGCAGGACACGCGGCCAGTTTTCGAGCGTCACATCGAAGTGCTGCGCTTCATAGTCCACAGCGGTTTCGACAGCTTTCCGCAAACGTTCATCGCCTGTCACACCATAGAGTCGCGCCAACGCATACGCGATGCCTGCCGCCCCATGCGAGAACCCGATCCAATGCGTACCATCGCCGGTCGTATCCCATGCGAGGTGACCGGT
>JALONW010000001.1 GCA_025454725.1 Anaerolineae bacterium | reverse complement strand
TGCGACCGAGGGCGAAAAATAAGCCGTTAAAGGCGAGGGGCAGCACAATCAACGTGACTGCCGTAAACAGGGTGAGCAAAGTCGTCATACAGCACCTCCGGGGTGGCTGGATTGATGGGGAACGCTGGCAAATGTGGGAGCGGACGGTGGTTAGACGTCTGCTGGGGCGAGGTGCGGTGAGATGACCTGCATCATGAGGGTGAGACCGTGCGCTAAGGCCGCGTCGGTCAGGGCTTGGCCGCTGATTTCAAGGTTCGCCAGCCAGAATTCGCTGATGAGCCAACACAGGTCAGCCAAGCGCGTGACGGTGGCATCCTCCAGCGGGGACAGCACCCCCGCCGCCGACAGCGCCGCTACTATCTCGCGGAAACCGTCGTATCCGCGCTGGCGGATGCTCAGGTGGCGCTCGTGCAGGGCGTCGTCCTGTCCCAACAGCGCCAACAGCTCGCGGTAGATGAAGCGGTAATCGGCCATGATGTCAAAGTTGGTCCGCACCAGCGCAAGCAGGTCAGCCACGGTGGGCAGGCGGTCGGCGGGCAGCACGAGGCGGGTGTCGGTTTGGGCGTAGAGCTGCTCGAACAGCGCCCGGATGATGTCCTGCTTGCTGCGGTAGTGGTAATACAGGTTGCCGGGGCTAATCCCGGCGACCTCGGCGATGTGATTGGTCGATACAGGGCCGGTTCCCTGCGCGTTGAACAGCGCAAGGGCGGTATCAAGGATGTGCTGCTTGGTCTGGCTGGGCATGGGGTGAATCACCTGTTGATAGTTTAGAGTTTTTACTCTAAACAAAGAGTAGAGCCATTACTCTAATTTGTCAAGCGAGCAAAATCACGCATCAGCGGACAGAGCATGTCCTATCTATTCCCGCTATCTGACGGTTTCCCACTCATCGTCGGCCTATTTCCCCTATAGATAGGGGTATCCCCCACCCGGCTCATTGACAAACCGGTTAAACAGTCTTTTAATACTAATCTACATTCCTTAATCATATTAAGAACACCGCGAGGCCACCCAACACCATGACTCTCCCCCATACCCCCACTGATTCGCTCCCTGATGCGCTGCTGTCGCGCTTCGGGGTCGTGGGGCTGCAAGACTTGGGCGAGGCCAACCTGCTCGACCGGGTGGACACCAAATACCTGCTCGACATGGGACAGTTGGCGGCGGCGCTGGCGCAGCTCAGTGGGCAGTACGACCTACTGCGGGTAGAAGGGCGGGCGCTTAACCCGTACCAGACACTCTACTTCGATACGCCCGATTTTGAGCTGTATCAGCAGCATCACAACGGCTGGGCTGACCGCTACAAGCTGCGCGCCCGCCGCTACCTGACCTCCTCACAGGTATTCCTAGAGGTCAAACACCGCAACAACCGCCGCCGCACAGTCAAACAGCGGATACCCATCCCCTACATCATGACCTACTTCGATTCGGAGGCGACCGCCTTCATCGACGGCCACACGCCATTCGATTCCGCCGATTTCGAGCCGAAACTGTGGAACGAATACGACCGGCTGACACTGGTCTCCAAGACGCGGCTAGAGCGCGTGACGGTTGACCTCAACGTCGCGTTCGGCTGGCGCAAACACGAGGTGCGCCTGAGCGGGCTGGCGGTGGTCGAGGTCAAACAGGACGACCACACCCTGCCGTCCGACTTTATCGACCAGATGCGGCGGGTCGGTGGGCGCGAGGGCGGTTTCAGCAAGTACTGCATGGGTGTCTACACCCTCTACCCCGACGCGGTGAAGGGCAACAACCTCAAGCCCAAGCTGCGCGAGGTCGAGAAGCTCATCGGTGAGGTGGTGCATGTCCCCCTTCATTGAGCCAGTCATGCGCTTTTTGGTGAACTTCCTGATTGCGTTCATCATCATCCGCCTGATTTACTACCCCAAGCAGAAAGACCGCAACTACGTTCTGACCTATTTTGCCATCAACACGATGGTCTTTCTGGTGATTGGGCTGTTCAACGTGGCCGAAATCACCATCGGGCTGGCGGTTGGGATGTTCGCCACCATCGGAATTTTGCGGTTCCGCACCGATACCCTCCCCATACGCGAGATGACCTACCTGTTCGTCATCATCGCGCTCCCGGTGGTCAACTCGATGCTGCTGTGGCAGGGCATGGTCGCGCAGATGTTGGTCGGCAATCTGGGTTTGATTCACATCCTAATCGCGGTCGAACACGGCTGGGGCTTCCGCTACGAGGCGCGCAAGTCCATCACCTATGAGCGCATCGACCTGATTCACCCCGACAAGTGGGGCGAGCTGATGGCCGACCTCAAAGCGCGCACCGGCCTCCCGATTAAGCGTGTCGAAATTGGGCGCGTGAATTTCCTGCGCGATACAGCCGAACTCAACATCTACTTTGAGGCGCGGGGCGTCGAGACCGCCGAGGTCAAGGTGACGACCAGCCAAAGCACCGGCAGCGGCGGCGCAGGCGAATAACGGGCGGGGAAAGTCGCTTTCCCCGCCCGTTAAATCTAGACCAAAATGCCCTGACGATTGTACAGCGCGGCATACGCCCCGCCTCGGTCGAGCAGTTCGGCGTGTGCACCTTCTTCCGCGATGCCGCCCTCGGTCAACACGAGGATGCGCTCGGCGCGGCGGATGGTCGAGAGACGGTGCGCGATGACAATCAGTGTGCAGCGCCCGGCCAGCCCTTCCAACACGGCTTGAATGGCCGACTCGCTCTCGTTGTCGAGCGCGCTCGTCGCCTCGTCGAAGATCAGGATGGGCGGGTTTTTGATCAGAGCGCGAGCGATGCTCAGGCGCTGGCGCTGGCCGCCCGACAATTTCACCCCGCGCTGGCCGATGTCGGTATCGTAACCGTTCGGCAGTGCATTGATAAAGTCATGGGCGTTGGCATCTTTGGCCGCTTGGATAACCTCGTCACGGCTTGCGCCCGGCCTGCCATAGGCAATGTTATCCGCCACGGTCCCCGGAAACAGATACACGTCCTGTTGAACCAGCCCAATCTGCCCACGCAGGGAGCGCAGCGTCACGTCGCGGATGTCATGACCGTCGATACAGATGCGCCCATGGGTCACGTCGTAGAAGCGCGGGACCAGCGCCGCCAGTGTGGTCTTGCCGACGCCCGACGCCCCCACCAGCGCGACATACTCCCCTGCGCGGATGGTCAGGTTTAGACGGGTAAATACCTCGCGCTGGTCGTCTTGATAGCGGAACGTCACGCCCTCAAACTCAATGTCGCCGCGCACTGGCGGCAGTGGTTGCGCGTCCGGCGCGTCGGTGATGTCTGGCGCAGTCTCGATGATTTCCATGAAGCGCTCAAAACCGGTGATGCCCTCTTGCAGCAGGCGTGAGATGTTCATCACCCGCTTGACCGGGTCGATCATGATCGCCACGCACATGAGGAAGGTTACGAGGTCGACAGCGGTCAGCGATGCCTGCGCGATACCAACTCCGCCCAAAAACACCACGGCAATCGTGATGGACTGGGAAAGCGCATCCAATCCGCCGAAAAAGTAGGCCTCGCTGCGGTAGCCGTCGTTGCGGCTTTCAACGAAACGCTGATTCTCGTAAGCGAATTTTTCGTTTTCAATCGCCTCATTGGTAAACGACTTCACCACGCGGATTCCGGCGAGTGTTTCCTCAGTCTGTGCGTTGATGTCGCCAATCCGCTGACGGCTGACGCGCAGCGCGGCAGTCATTCGGCGGTGAAAGTACAGTGCGTAAGCCGCCATGACTGGCAGGAACGCGAATACCACCAGCGTCAGCTCAAGGTCAATGCTGACGAGGATCACGAACGCGCCGATAAATTTCAGCGCGCCGATGGCGAAGTCCTCCGGCATGTGATGACACAATTCACCAATGGTGAAGAGATCACTGGTCAGGCGGCTCATCAGTTGGCCGGTGCGGTGCTGATCGTGGAAGCTGAAAGGGAGCTTCTGATAGTGGTTGAACAGCTCGGCGCGCATATCGCGCTCAATCAGGCCGCCCATGCGGTGGCCGTGATAGTCAACCCCCAGCGTGAACACGAAATCGGCGGCAATCAGCGCCAGCATCAGCAGGCCGATTCCGCCGATTTGGGTAAAGGGGTCGGGCGTCGGGGTGTCCAACACGGTTTGGGTGATGAGGCGGGCGCACAGCGGCAGGAGCAGCGCGATCCCTGCTGCCAGCAGCGAACAGGCCATCACCGCGCTAAACAGGCTCAGATAGGGACGGTAATATGAAGCAAACTTCTGAAGTCGGGGAGACACGAAGGGGTTTTCCTTAGGGCAGCATACCGCCGCCCCCGCCGTCAGTAAGGCGAGGTGTAGGGCGATATTGGGTTATGGATTGGGGGGTGGCTGCCTGAGGAAAGGACTGCGGCGCTAGGCGCTGTGAACAGGAAGCCAACCCATCGAGGCGGTAAACATCGGCTCAGCGTAGGTGTTCATAGTTGGCCTCCTGCTTTAGGTTCAATACGGGTCACAAAGGTTATCGTAGCACGGTCTGTGCAATCCGGTCAACGCCCCAACCGTTGGGGGTATCCTAAAATCTACTCACATAATTTGATAAGTCACCGCCGCTTTTTACACGTAGTGCCGGGTTAAGAACGGTACTTTTTCCAATTTTACCCGCCCTACTTAGGGCTTTGAGGCTAAATTTTTCTAATCAGCATGCGCGCGCAGATTTTGGCGAACGGCGTATGATATTTTCTAGCGCTAAGGCTTAACGTAAAATGAGGATAACATGCGCGCAACTCGATTGGTCGTCATCCTGTTCGTTCTGTGCCTGTCCGTGCTGCCTAACACAGCACAAACCGGCGAAACCCGTGGCGGCAGCATCTTGCCGATGGACTCCAGCAACAGCTTCATCCACTTCACCATGCCCAGCACGATTAGCAACAACATGACCCGCATCGTGCAAGACCATGTGAACCTGACCAGCCCCCTGACCGACAACAATGCCAGCCCGTTATTGTTCACCACCCACCGCGTCGGCGGGTCAGCCTTTGCCCAGCCCACAGGCGTATACTATACCGGTGGCCTATGGCACATCTACAACCAGAACAGCGCAGTAAACATGCCCACCGATGTGCGCTTCAACGTGCAGGTGGCCGGGCGCAGCAACACCGTCTTCACACACCTCTCGACTCCCACGAACATCTTTTTCAACGAAACGGTGATCGACCACCCGCTGCTCAACAACGACCCCTCCGCTATGGTCATCGTTACCCCATCTTGGAACGGTATATATCACCCTCAGAACATTGGGGTGTACTACTCTGGCAACGGATGGTCGATTTTCAACCAGAACTCATCCGTTGATATGCCCGCCGGGCTGCTGTTCAACGTGCAGGTCGTGAAAGACCCCAACACTGGCTTCAGCCATACGGCATCGGCGCTGAACAACGTCAGCGGGAACAAGACCCGGCTGGACAACGCTTACCTGAACAACTCCCCGTTCGCTAAAATCATCGTCACATCCAAATGGACAGGAACGTACAACGATAATCCCATTGGTGTCGAATACTTCGACGGCTACTGGCACATTGTCAACACCAACGGCGCGGCCATGCCCAACGGCGCGTCATTCAACGTTTTGATTGCCGACGCAGGATTCTCCAGCTACGAGGAATACATCGTCAACGGGGGTTTCGAGGCCACCATCACCAACCGCAATTCGGCTGTGGGCTGGAACACCCTCAACGCTGGCGCAGGCAGCAAGCGCGTATGTAACAAGTACATCCCCGCCTCCCCAGTCAACCGTGAATACACCCTACACGGCGAATGTGCCTACATGCTGCGCGGCGCGGGCGACGGCACAACTCGCAAAATTGTCCAGAACCGCCAAATCACGGTCGCGACGGGTTCAGCCAACACCATCGACATTCAAGCGCTGGTGAAGGGGTCTGCCGTGGCGGGTGGCCGTATCCGCGTGACGGTCACGCTGACGGACGGAACCCTCCTGAATTACCAGATTACGCCTACCCAACTTAACGGGACGTACAATTGGACGGCGTTCCGAACCTACGTGAACTACCCGACCAACAACCCACCCGTGCGGATTAAGACCCAGATTATGGTGCGCGGCGGGACGCTGTTTGTAGACGGCGTGAGCAGCGTCACCTACATCTCACTGCGCTGACCCCACTGATTGACCAAACCAAACCCCCTCATTTCGATGCACGGAATGAGGGGGTTTGGCTTCATTAGAGTTAGCACACAGGGATAGCCTCTACACCCCGCCATGCAGGGTTTTCCAGCCGTCTGACACCTGCGTATAGATGCTGTCCAGTGAGTCGGGGATGACCCGCGTTCCGCCGACCGCCGTCATGAAGTTCACGTCGCCCGCCCAGCGCGGCACGATGTGAAAATGGTAGTGTGCCGCGATGCCTGCGCCCGCCGCGCTGCCGAGGTTCACGCCGAGGTTGAAGCCCTGCGGGTTATAGATGTGGCGCAGCACCGCCAGCGCCTTATTCACCGTCAGCATGATGTCGGTCAGTGCCTCGGTGGGGAGCTGCTCCTGTGAGCTGACGTGTTCATACGGGATGACCATCAGGTGGGCGGTGGCGTAGGGGAACAGGTTCAGTACGACATAGACGTATTCCGAGCGCGCCACAATCAAGTCACGGGTGTCGGAGTCGGGTGTGCCGTGCTGTTTGCCACAGAACACACACGAGCCGTCCTTGGGCTTGGCGTCGCCGGTGATGTATTTTTTGCGCCACGGGGTATACCAGCGGGTCATCGGTTAAGCGCCTTCCTCGGTGGTCTCGCCTTCGCCGCCCTCAGGGGTGGCCGTCGGCAGCGGGACGGGCGCGCCGCCGCACGGGGCCATCACCGTCTGATAGTTGGAGAGCAGTTCTTCGAGCATTGCACTGGTGTATAGGTTAGAGCCGGTACTGATGAGGTTTTGCAGGATGGGCATTCCCTGCTGCCAGAAGCGCATGGCCGCCGGACAGTCCGCGCTGGCCTGAATCTGCACCTGTCCCGCCCAATAGAAGTGATAAGGGTCGGTCGAACCCAACTCGATGACCCGTTCAAAGGCGCGGCGGGCGTCCTCAGTTTGGTTGAGGTTGTACAGCACACGCCCTAGCTCATAGTGGCATGGCACATTATCAGGCGCGGCAGTAGTGCAGCGGCGAAGGTAAGTCTCAGCCTGTTCGCTATTGCCGTTGTTGCGCCACGCCCAGAAGCCCAACTGAAAAAGCACGGCGGCGTTATCGGGATTGCGGTTGAGGATGTCCTCCAAAATGGCGGTCGCGCCTTCGAGGTCTTGAAAGGCGATTTGCTGCAAACGGGCAAGGTTGAGGCCGATGTGCGCCGCGCCGCCGCTGACGTCGTAGGCGTTTTGCAGCTCTTCCCGCGCCGTCAGATAATCCCCCAAACTCGACAGGTACATGCCGCTCACATAGCGTGCCTCGTAGCTGTCGGGGTCAGCCTCCAGCGCCGCCTCTAATTCTCCCTCGCCACGGGTAATCTGCCCGCTGTCGAGGTACGACTCGGCGAGGAAAGCGCGGGCGCGAACGCTCTCTGGGTCCAGTTCCAGCGCCCGCAGCGCCGAGACGATGCTGTCGGGGTAGCGCTCGGCGCGGTTGAGCGCCATCGACCGGATAGCCCATGCGTCGGGGGAGAACGGGTTGGCGGTCACAGTATTTTCCGCCGATTCGACGGCGTCGGTGATGCGCCCCTGCATAATCAGACCAAGCGTGAGGTAATAGTGGGCGCGCACATCGTTGGGCAGGGCGCGGATGCTGTCTTCGTACAGGCGGACGGCCTCTTGGTATGAACCGCTGCTCCATGCGGCTTCCGCAAGGCGCAGGTTGGTGCTGGGGTCCTCGGTCGGCGTGGGGGTCGGCGCGGCGATGGTCGATACCGTATCGTTGACGTTGGCCGACAGCGTGGCGTAGGCATCACGAACGATGGGTTCGAGAGTCTCGCGGTTTTGGAGCGCGTAGAACACCCCCGCGCCCAACAGCCCAATCAGCAGGAGGCCGAACAGACGCCGGAAGGGGAACCCCCGGCGGCGCTGGCGGCGGCGTGGTTTGAGGTACATGGCGGTCTGGACTCCTCGTGTTAGGCTCCCGGCGTAACGTCCGGGGTGGGTTCCAGCAGCGGCGCTTCCTGAGTCAGGGTCAGCGCCAGCACCGGCGTCAGGTTCATGGGTATCTGGGCGGCGAGGTTGCCGGGGCAGTCGCGCGCGACGTGTTCAACCGCGAGGTTAATCGATTCGAGCGTGCCGTCCAGCCCGGTACGCCCCTCGGCCATCTGGCGCGACTGCATCAGCATGTCCCATGCGACGGGGCAGGCTTGCGGCCCCTCGGCATTCTGGAGGAACAGGTAGTAATGGGTCAGGCCGAGGCGGTACAGACACTCGACGTTGGTCGGGTCGGCGTCGATGCAGGCTTGGAACGAGGCCTGCGCCCGTCGAAAGTCGCGGTCGGTGTAGAGGATGATGCCAAGCTGGAACTGGGCGGCGCTGTAAGTTGGGTCGGTGCGTGCCGCGTCCTCACACTGCGCCAAAGCCTCGTTGAACTGGCCAACCTTGCGGTAGGCGCGGCACAGGCGCAGCATGGCGCGGGCGTTGCGCGGCTGGGCGCGCAGCACGGTCGTGTATACGTCGATGGCCTCTTGGTCGCGGTTGAGCGACAGGTACTGAAAGGCCAGCTCCATCGCCACGCTGACGTTGGACGGGTCGAGCGCGACGGCGATTTCAAGTTGTTCCGTGGCGACATCATAGGCGGCGGCATAGTTGAGCGCGTAGGCGTAGGCGCGCCGGGCGTCGGCATTCTGCGAGTCGATGTCCACGGCGATTTCGGCGTTCTCGATGCCAGCGGCGAGGTTGCCGGTCAGGGCGTAGGCACGACCCAACATGGCGTACAGCGGCGCGTGCTGACGGTCTACGTTCAGACCAGACAGCGCCACCGGGATTGCGCCGCTGCCGTCGCCCTGCCAGACCAGCCCACGCGCTTTAAGCGCGTAGCCGCGTGGGTCGAAGCCGTCGGCGGCGATGGCCACATCGCCCAGCGCCACCACCTCGTCATAACGTTCGAGGTCAATCAGCAGCAGCCCGTACTCGACCATCAAGTCCACCGAGTCGGGGCGCATGTCGAGCGCAATCTCATAGGCGGCAGCGGCGCGGACAAAATCACCGCTGGATTGGAAGCGGCGCGCCTCGGCCAGCCAGTCCGAGATGTTGGGCGTGGGGGTCGGCCCCTGCCCCATCAGGTTAAGCGCGGCGGCCTGAATCTGGTCGCGTTGGGTAATCCCCGCAAACACGCCGACCGCCAGCAACCCCAACAGCAGGAGCTGGGTCAGGCAGCCGCGTCCGCTGTTCTTACGCCGACGGCGGCGCGTGCCGAGGAACGGCTGGGAATAATCGCGTTGGATGAGCATGGCGGCGCGGTCCTACAGCCCGCCGATGGGCGTGGGTGGGATGAGCGTGGGCGGCGGCACCGTCGGCGGCACGACATCGCGGTAATCGACACAGTTGGCTTTCGTGTTGTCGATGCCGATTTGAATCTGGGCAATGATGGAACTGGGCTGCCCCTGCCGCGTGGCGATTTCCATCGCCTCGTTCAGCACACGCCAAGCGTCGTCGCACTGCGCCAGCCAGTAGTGCGCCAATCCACGGTACATCCAGCAGTCTACCTCAGTCGCCCCCAACTCGACACAGTACTCGAAAGTATCTATTGACCCTTCATAGTTGCGGCGGAGGTACTGCATCCGGCCCAGTTCGCGCCACGCCGGGGCGTAATCCGGCAAGATTTCAATGGCGCGCTCGCAGTAGGGCTGGGCGAAGTCGAACTTCGCTTCCTCAGCGGTCGAATAGGTCTCGCAGATGCGGAGGTTGGCTTTGGCCGCGTCAGACGGCGATGGATTCAGCTCAGTGAGGATGCGCTGGTAGATGGCAATCGCCATCCTCGGCTGGTTGAGGCGGTTCTTGTACTCGAACGCCAGTTGGAAGTACGGTCCCGGCAGGCGCGGGTTAATCGAAATCGCCATTTCAAGCATCTCGATAGCCTCGCCAGAGCGCCCGACGAAAATCAGCGGCCACGAGTAGGCACGGTAGGAAATGGCGTCCATCGGGTCGAGTTCAATCGCCAGTTCACCCTTCTCCAAGGCTTGGCTGAAGCGGAAAATCTGGGTGTTGGCGATGGCCTGCGCCGCGTGCAGCGGGGCGAAGTTGGGGTTAATCTCCTCGCCTTGCAGCGCGAAGATGATGGCGTTGGTCGGGTCGGAGTAGGCGATGGCGTTGGCCTTGAGCGCGTAGCCGCGCACGTCGTTGGGGTCGGCGGCAATCGCCCGGTCACCCACCGCCGAAGCCTCGGTCGAACGGTCGGATTCAATCAACACTTTGCCGTATTCGTACAGGTAGGCGACATTGTTGGGCTGCTGCTGGATGGCGCGCTCATAGGCGTCCAGCGCGGTCACAAGGTCGCCGTTGGCGAAGGCGTTTGCACCCTGCATCCCCCACTCAGCGGCAAAGGGAGTGGGTTCCGGTGGGCGGTTAAGCGCAGTCAGCACCATCACCTCAACCTGTGAGGGGTTGTCCTGCGCCCACAGGTAGATACCAACCATCAGGATGGCGGCGACAAGCAGGATGGAGCGCAGCGGGCCGCGCCGCTGGCGCATCATCATGTAGCTGCGGGGGTCTTGGCGGCGGATAATCATGGGCTATTTAACCTCTAAACCATCCCAACAGTATACGAGCGCTGGGGGTGGTTTGCGAGTGGCGCTTGCCCCACGGAACGCGGTTCGGCCCGCTGCCCGCCGCACGTCCGCCAGCCAAAAGCGCCCGTTTCCGTCGTATAATGCGCGACGAGACTCTGATAATCCCGACGAGGAGACCCCCCGATGACCAGCACCCGCGACCTCAACGCCCGCGCCCGCCAACAGTGGGATGAAAAAGCCAGCTTCTGGGACGCCCTACACGGCTTTGACGGAAACCTGTTCCACAAGACGTTGGTCGGCCCCTCGGCAGAGCGCCTGTTGGCGGTCAAACCCGGTGAGCGCGTCCTCGATGTGGCGTGCGGCAACGGCCAAATGGCGCGCCGCCTCGCCCAGCTTGGCGCGGCGGTGGTCGCCACCGATTTCAGCGCCGCCCTGATTGAGAAGGCCAAAGCGCGCACCCCCGACAGCCCGATTGATTACCGTGTGGTCGATGCCACCGACGAGTCGGCGCTGTTGGCGCTGGGGACGGCCTCGTTCGACGCGGTGGTGTGCAACATGGCGCTTCAGGACATCGCGGACATCGACCCGCTGTTCCGCGCCGTCAAGCGTCTGCTGCGCCCCGGCGGTCGGTTCGTGTTCACCACCACCCACCCCTGCTTCAACCTCGCCAGCACCGTCTTTGGTCAGGAGCGCCTCGACTTAGACGGCCAGCTCGTCTACCAGATGTCGCTTAAGCAGGTCGAATACCTGACGCCGACCACCCGCGAAGGGGCGGGCGCGCCGGGTGAACCCGCCCCGCACCTCTATTTCCACCGCCCGCTGCATGTCTTGCTCAACGCCGCCTTCGCCGCTGGCCTGACGCTGGACGGCCTCGAAGAACCAGCCTTTCCAGAGGGGACGGTGGGTGGCAGCCGCCTAAGCTGGGCGGAATATACCCAGTTCCCGCCCGTGCTGGCCGCCCGTTTGCGTTAACGGATAACGACCACCCCTACACCCATCATTTTGGGGTGTAGGGGTGATGCTTGCCCTACGCGCACCCTGTGATGATTTGTATTCCGCACAAACGCAGACGAGATGGGCGATAATCGGACTGGGCTATCAAACGGTATTTTGAGACACGAGGGTACATATGATCAACAGTAAGCCTTTAATCACCATAAAGAACACATTGAGTGTCATCTTCTTGTTATTTTTTATCGTTATACAGGCTCAAGCTAATGATAATATATATAACAATTATCCCTATATTTCTGCCAACCCGCAGAACGAAGTTTTGGCAATGCTTTATCCCGACAGGGTAGAAATTGTCGATTTTCAGTCTGGTGACACATTGAACACGCTCTCAGGTTTTTCTGAGGATTTATATCCCCCGCTGGTGTGGAGCGAGTCTGGCACACATATTGCTTTCACGAGGGATGGTTATGTTGAAGTATGGACAAATGCCGCCGATGATCAGCATTCAACCCAAATAGGCGTTATTGAATTACAATCAGCGTTTCAGCTAAATGTATCACTTATTGGGCCAAGCGGAATATCATGGTTCAATGAAGATAAAAATATATTGTTGATCCAAGACTCCCGTATTTATATATGGGATGTCTTAGAAAGGAAAAATTTCAAATTTTACTATTTCAATAATTGGGGTGTCCTTCCATTTGGAGAACCTTCTCAGCGGGTTTCTGATCGTTTATTCTTATTTGCAGACTCTGCCAGCGCAGTCCACTTAATAGATGTACTGTCAAAAGAGGAATTGAATATCGCGTATTTACCACCCCAGTTATATGCTACTTTTATAACTTCGCTTTCTTTATCAAATGACAAGACTCGAGTAGCCATTGCTGAAAGTCGTCATTTTACTGAGGAAGGAGGGATAATACCCGGTGAAATATTTATCTGGGATTTGGCTAACAACGCAGAATTCCGTGTTCCTCTCACTCAAGCCGCCCATCCGGGTCACGGTGAAGAATTAACCACTGCTATGGCATGGAGTCCAGATGATCGGTTGATCGCCAGTCTTGGCCGAGACTATCGTCTCAACATTTGGGACTCCATCACAGGCGAGATTTATACCGATATCCCTGTGCCGGAGGATACTTCGCTGTTTTCAGTTCTCTGGTCAGCCGCTGGTGATCAGGTGATTTACGCCCGCTCGACCGGCGAACTTGTTTATGTCCAAGCGCCAGATTTGGTCGATTTGCCTTCAACCCTCGTCCCAACTGATTAAAGCGCTTCAACAGCAAGGAATAACCATGTCTGCTCTAGCGAGAAAGCCTTCAAGCGTCGTTGTCTTCCTGATTTTTTCACTACTGATGCTGATTGGAAATAACCCGGCATTATCACAATACAATGTCTCTAAAAGCCCGAACTGGAATATTCCCAGAACGATTCTTTGCCCATCTGAAGATGACTGCTCACTGTATATGTGGGTTGAGCCGAATATGACGCTCTATGTAGTGTCGATGAAAACCAACCAAGTGGCGGTCGTACCGCCAGACGGTTCTGAGGCGCGTGTATATGATGTCGCTGAACAACTGCAACCCTATACTCAGAGGTTACAACCGGGCATCGTGCCGTTACAGGATTGGATTTTGTTGTATCGCTTCAATCCGTTCGGCAGGGGTATTGATATTCTTCAGATGGATCGCATCACCGGCGTTATGGAGCAACTGATATTTGAAGATATTTCACAGATTGTCTCTTGCGCAGCAGCTCCGCATATATCGCGGCGATCCTTCTTTGCAATTGATGATGAGCATATTGCAATCTGTTCTGAAGGGCCAGTTCACCATTTCAATGTTCATGTGGTCAATGTTATCAGTAACACTGTTGAACAAACATTGGAACTAGGCGTAAATAATCTAGAGGTGGGGCTTATCCGACCGTGGCTTGAGATGGAAGTCGGCTTAGATGGTAATATCTACTTCGTACCATATGCTGATAATGCTGTTGTATGGGCAATTGATATACCTGAAGATATTCGTAACTACCAAATTAAATATGACATTGATGCACAAACATATTCATTATCTCCCTTATTTTTGCCAGAAGACGAGGAGGGTGGTTTGACTGGACCTATCCTTGTTGATCAACAAGAGAACAAGTATATATTTTATAGGGGAGGTTTTGTTGGAAATTACATGAGCGATATTTATAAAATTGATCGAACTGGCAGGTTGGTGTGGCATCTGACTAGTCCTCCATTGCCAAATTTTATTGCTACGATGAACCTAGTAAATGAGGACTTCATTGCAGTTTCAGATATGAATGGTGTTAATTTATTTTCAATCCCTTTCGCAAATGCCGACTCAGACCAAACGATCATGGACAGCGATAACAGCGGAAGTGAAACGATCATACTTGACGGCTCGGCCAGCACCGACAGCGATCGCGCGATTGTCAGCTACCTCTGGACATTGGCAGGTATAGAGATCGCAACAGGTGTAATTTCAGAGGTATCGCTGGATGTTGGCATACATGAAATTACGCTCACGGTGACAGATGACGATGGTCTAACCGCAGTAGACACCGTTACCATCACGATTGAAAAACTGGAAGTGACGCCCACACTCACAATTCCAACGCCATAACCCACATCCCCTACCGCTCTCGCCACAACAGCACGGCCAGCGTCAGCGCGCTGATGGCCATCAACAGCAGGCCGGGCGCGCCGATCAGCGCCCGCGAGCCGCTTTCGTAGGCCGTCCATGCCTGCGTCGCCAGCGTCCGATAACCAATCGGCGCGAGCAGCAGCGTGGTCGGGAGTTCCTTCATCGCGTTCAGCGCGACCAGCGCCATCCCGCCCAGCACGCCCGCCCACGCCAGCGGGACGGTCACATGCCAGATGGCCTTGATTCCGTTATCGCCCAGCGTGCGCGCCGCCTCCTCTAAGCGCGGGCTGATGCCCGACAGCGCCGCCTGTGTCGAGCTGATGCCGAACGGCAGGAAGCGCACGCCGCAGCCGTAAATCAACAGCGGGAGCGTCTGATAAAGCGACGGGGCGTAATTGGCCGCAAAATAGACCATCGACAGGCCAATCACGAGGCCGGGCAGCACATTACCAAGGTAGGCTGCGCCAATCAGCCAGCGCCCGGCGCGGCTCTTGCTGCGTGCCCCCAAAATCGCCAACGGAAGCGCGGCGATTCCGACCGCAATGGCCGTCAGCACGCCGACCAACAGCGTTTGCCCCGTCAGCACATCCAGCCGCAGCGGGACGGGGCTGGTCACGTTGGGATTGAGCGCCCAGCCACCCAACACCATCAGCGGGATACCCGCGCTGACGAACACCAACACGGCGCAGAACATCAGCGCAGGCCATTTCCAGCGGCCCAGTGGGACGGGTGTAAATTTGCGGCGCGACCCAGCGTGAACGCTGCGCCCACGGGTCTTGGCCGCCTTGCGTTCGATAATCACCAAGACGCTGGTCAGCAACACCAAGGTAATCGCCAGCAGCGCGGCACGCTCCCGGTCAAAGGTGCTGTTGTAGGCGGTATAAATGGCGCGGGTGAAGGCGTTATAGCGCATCAAAATCACCACGCCGAAATCGCTCAGGGCGTACAGCATCGAGAGCAGTGCGCCCGCCGCCAACGCCGGTCGGAGCTGAGGCAGCGTCACGCGGAAAAAGGCTTTCCAGCGCGACAGGCCGAGGATTCGCGCTGCCTCGTCTTGCGCCGGGTCGAGCGACAGAAGCGCGGCGCGCACCGGCAGCACCACATACGGGAAGGTGTAGAGCGTGATGACCATCCACGCGCCGAAATAGCCGTACACCGACGGCAGGCGCGCCACCCCGAACGGCTCGAGTAATTTTTGCGCCGCCCCGACCGGCCCAAACGCCTCGATGAACGCAATCGCACCCAAATACGACGGGATAACCATCCCCAACAGGCCGGCCACCAGCCAGATGCGCCGACCCGGTAAATCGGTGCGCGTGGTCAGGTAGGCGAACGGGACGCCCAGCGCCAGCGATGCTCCGGCCACGCCCAGCGCCAACCACAGGCTGTTAAGCGCAATCCCAACCGTGCGTTCGCTGAACACATAGGCCAGACCGTCCACACCCGCGCCCGCCCCCCGGATCACGAGGTAGACCATCGGCAGCAGCGCGGCGGCCACCACCAGCGTCCCCAGCGCGACCAAAACGCGGTATCGCGGCGCGGTGGTCGGGTGCTGTTGGCGCAGAATCGAAAATCGCCGCTGGTTATTCGGCGGGATGATTACGGCAGGGTTGGGTGTCGCAGGGGTGTGTGAGGTCATGGGGGGAGCCTTTTTTTAGTATTGAGTTTTGAGGGGTGAGAGATAAGTGACCTCACCCCTGCCCCTCTCCCTAGGAGAGGGGTTCACCAGCGCGCAAGATGGAAATCTCCCCCTCTCCACAGGGAGAGGGGGCTGGGGGGTGAGGTTTATTGGATGGTTCTACTCGTCCAGCGCGCCGCTGGTCTCGATGACCGTCAGCGTCCCGGCGAGGTCGTCGAGGTCGCTCAGGTTGATGGCGGGCAGGCCAAAATCGGTCAGCGGGATGAGCGCCGGGTTGGTCTCAATCCCAGCGACCAGCGGGTACTCGCTGGTGTTCTCGGTGAAGTAGGTCTGCGCGCTGTTGCCCAACAGGTACAGGACGAGGCGCTGCGACAGACCCGGCTGGTCGCTGGTCGTCAGCACACCCGCGCCCGCAATGTTGACCAGCGCGCCCGCGTCACCGGCGGCGAAAGCGGCCTGCTCCAGCGCGAGGTCGGGGGTTTCCTTCTTCAGGTTGTGCATGTAGTAGTGGTTGGTCAAGCCAAACACCACTTCACCGTTGGCGACTGCCACGTTGAGGTTGGTGTTGCTGCTGCCATAGCTGACCGTGCCGTTGGCAACCATATCGGCCAGCCACTGGGCGGTCGCTTCCTCACCGAGCTGAAGGCGCATGGCCGTCACGTTGGCTTGGAACGAGGCATTGGCCGGGGCCCAACCGACCAGACCGGCGTACTCCGGTTGGGTCAGGTCGAGGATGGAGGTCGGTAGTTCAAGGCCGAGCGCCTCGACCTGCGCCGGGTTATAGACGAACACGCGGGCGCGGGCGCTCAAACCGACCCAGAAACCTTCCGGCGAGACATACTCCGCCGGGACGCGCTCAATCACGTCACTGGGCAGGGCGGCCAAAACACCGGCCTTCGCCAGCGCGCCCAGCGCACCGGCATCCTGCGCGATGTAGACATCAGCGGGGCTGTTCGCGCCCTCTTCCAAAATCTGGTTGGCGATGGCGGCGGTGTCACCATAGACCACCTGCACCTGCACGCCGGTTTCCTCGGTGAACTGCGCCAGCAGCGGCGCAATCAGGTTTTCGTTGCGGCCTGAGTAAACGGTGAGCGTTTCGGCGGTGGCTTCTTGCGCCATCGACGGGGCGACCATCAGCGCCAGCAGCGCCACCACGAGGACAAATTTACGCATTAGGGACTCCCTCATTAGGTTGTCTAAGGGCGGGTTATCGGGTATCATCCCGCCCTAGTATGAACAAACAACCTGCTCCAGAACGCCGTCTCCCCACGTCAGTCTGGCTCAGGTTGTTTGCATTTTGGGCCAGTTTCGGCGCGATTTCCACGCCTGTGGCTAATTTCACAATTGGCGCGGGCTAAACCCCGGTTTGTCGGGGTGAGGGCTGGGGTTTAATGGCGGTTAAACTAGTTCTCCCGCTGACCGGAGTGCCTCGACCATCCCCGCAGACCACGCCCGCACACTGTCATAGAAACGGTCTGGCCCTGCCGCGACGACATCAGCGGCGGTCATCGTCCATGAGACCGGCTGGCGGAACGCGCCGATATTATCGGGCCGGGCGGTGATGGGGTAATCGCGCTGGCTGTTGGATACCCCTCCGCGAATCGATTCGCGCACGTCAAAGACGTACTCACCCTCCACCACCCAGCGGCGCAGCAAATCCAGCGCGCCCGCCAGCCCCTCCCGCGAGTAAAGGTGGGGGTGCTGGATGTGATAACACGCCACCAGCAGATGGTGAACGTCTTGCATCTGATATTCCCACTCCCAGATTAACAGCAGGTCGAAGGATTCGCGGCACGCCCCGCCGTCTGGGACGGGCGCGCCGCACGACGGGCATGGGGTGGTCATGGGCGGGGTTCCTCGCTGGGGGATATAGTTCACTCACTCAGGTCATACAACTTAAGAAACTTTTCAGCATTCTTTTCATCATCCACGAATTTAGCGACGAGCGCATAATACACATCTCTAGTGAAAGTCGTCTGAATGGAATAAGCAAACTGATAGGTCATAAGATCATGGGCATAGTCTTTCATATAATACACAGCGGCTTCAAGAAAAGTCATAGAGGGTTCATAAGCGTCTCTTTCCGGATAAAGCGAGTTTATCCAATTCGCCATCTCTGTATCTTTTTCGACCGACAATTGCCATAAATCTGACCAGTTAAGACAAGTTCTATCTCGTAAAAATATAGATGTTAGCGAGGTTGAAGAACATTCGCTCTTCAATCGAATAGGTTTCTGGCAGCGATAATTTATCCTTGGGTAATTTATATTTTCTGTCAAGATCAAAGAAAGACACGATATTTGGTTTTAGCCTGATCTTATTCCCCCACTGGCGAATCTCTCTCACATTTTCTGGCTTGGTAATCGGCGCTAACAAATTCTCAAATTTATTCCAAAATTCCCGATAATCCTCCTTACCTACACCCGGATAATGCCTGAGGTCTCTATTCTCAAAATGGATGACTTCGGGCAGGCAGTCGCGGATCACCTTTCGGAACGGTTCACCTTTGATGATAATAAATGACGGAAAGCCATTAGGGACATTGACTGCTTCCAATATGGGTGTGGATTGTTCTAAAGCCAGAAAAACGAAAATATACGGCCAATTAATGTAGTTGGTTTCTGTGATGTACATGATGTGCCTTTGTTTGGGAGAAATCAGTCATCCTCTTCACGAGGCACAAAAATAGCTAACTTTTCCTTGGGTTTGACCCAACTTTTTATATCATCTTCGGTAATGTCGTCATGGTGTTCATATAATATTTCTGAGCCATCTTCTAACGGGTCGTATATCTCGTAAATATTCCTGAAGCCATGAAATTTTGCCTCTACAAGGTGATTGTCACTATTTACATAATTGTAATTTGAGTATTCACCAAATTGAATGGCTTTTTGATAGGCTGTTTCTGGGTCATCCGCGCGCACAAGAATCATGTTGATATGCGCCCAGCGTTCATCCGTCACAGTGTTGTGAAACGCCTCAATATAATCCGCGAGATACCAGCCTGAATTCATAATGAATGTCCATTTCACCGGATTTAGCTGCTATCAGCAATCTCACCCCTGCCCCTCTCCCTAGGAGAGGGGCAGGGGTGAGGTTAACCCCCTACGACAGGCGCATCTTGCGGACTTCTTCCTGCACGGGGTCGATGGTGGCGCTGGCCTGAACTTCGTCCATCGCTTGAATCAGGTCTTGCAGGCTGGAAACTTCCTCTTGGATGTCGCCGCGCATGCGCTGCATTCTGCCGCTGTCCACCTCAGACGTGCCGATGCGCGACATCTGCGAGTACATCGTCCCCAGCGAGGCCAACGCGGTCTCTAGCTGGATTTCGGCGCGCTTGGCGTTGGAAGTTGAGGCCTGTAGGTTGAGAAGCTGCTGATTGAGCGCGTCGAGCTGGCGCTGAAGCTCGCCCACCACCGCCTCGCTGCCCGGCTTGCGCGACTCGATCTCCATGCGCTGCTGCACCTTGCTGATGCGCTGGGGGACTTCCTTCAAGTCGCGGGCGACGAGCTGGTTGTCGGCGTATTGGTCGAGGTGCAGCGCGAGGTCAACCATCCCCTGAATCCACTGGTTCACGTCGTTGACGGTCTGGAGCAGGTTGACCTTGAGCGCGCCTTTAGCGCGGTTCGCCAGTTGGAGCATCTGCTCGCGGTATTCCAGCGCCTTTTGCAGGTGCTGGCGCGCCACGCGGTGCTTCACGCGCTCAAGGTTGAGGTTTTCCTCGAACATACGGTTGACGGCCTGCTGTGCCGCTTCTGGGTCGGTGACGGTCGAGACCAAGAAGGCCGCCGCTGCCGCGCCACCCCCCACCAGCCAATACCAGCTCTGCCAGCCGGGGATGAAGGTCGTGTCGCCGACGAAAAGGAACAGCGCGGCGGTAAAGGCGAGGGTGAATAGGAACTGTGGGCTTTTCAGCGCGCTGCTGAGGATGGCTCCAAAGGCGCGCTGGCGGAGGTCGGCGGGGTCTTGGGTCGGCATAGGTCAAATCGCTTCTTGTTTAGGTCTGGTTTAAGAGGTAGAGGGCGGAAATCGCTTGCCGCCCCCGGCGGCGGCTGGGTGTTTGCTTACTGGTTGCTGAGGAGGCGCTTGCGGCGCTCCTCAAGCTGGCGCTCCAGCTCGGTGCTGCGCACAGCGTCGTCGATTTGGTCCGAAATGTTGCGGGTGGCCTGTTCGAGGCGAGCGTCCTCACGGTCGAGGCGCGTGCGGATCGACTCCGACAGGCTGCTGATCTGCTCGTCGCCGATGCTGGCGATCTGGTCGAGGCTCTTCATGGTCTTGGCCGCGATCTTCTTCGACTCCATCAGTTGGAGCAGGCCGAGCAGGTGTTCGCGCTCCTGCCGGATCGACATCAAGCGGCCTTGCAGCTTGGCGCGCATCCCAATCATCAGCTCATATTGGGCATTCTGTTCCTGCCACTGCTTCTCATACTCGGCGGCGAGGCTGCGCTTGGTGTTGAGCTGGGCTTGGGCGGCGATGGCGAGGTCGTCCTTCCCGCCGATGATGAGCGCGTCGATATCGTTATCCAGCTTGTCAGCGGCAGCGGTGAATTCTTCATACTTGCGGCGCAGGGTTTTGACCGTGCCGCCGACGTTGGCGGTCGATTCTTCCAGCTCTTCGAGGTTGCGCTCGACCTGCCGGATGTATTCGTCCAGCACCTTGGGCGAGTTGGACTCCAGCGCGCGGTCTACCAACCCGTGCAGGCTGGCGCTAATCAGGGTGTTGATTTTCTCGAACAGGTTCGCCATGTGGACATCGCCCCTTTGTGTGGTGGTTTGCGGCTGACCATCAGCCGCCAGTCGGATGAGAGAGTATGGGTCTAAAATACAACGTACACAACAAGCACAGTGGCTTATACGTAACAAACCGGCGATTTGTTACATCTTTCACTGCACACACATAGACTACAGTATAACACGTCCCGCCGGGTACGTAGGGACTTGCTGGGCGGCAGACATCCCCAATTATGGGTGATGCGCGGGGTATACACGGGGTTGTTTGGGACGCTGCGGGCAAAACCTTGTTTTTTTGTTATCGTGATTTTTGCTACAAACCCGTGCGCGTTACACAGTTTGTCATATACTTATGCATGGAGTCGGTGTAAAGGCCGACAGGATGTCCATCCATTACATAACCTTGCGGGAGATAACCGCCCTATGCTGAACCGTCTGAGGATACCCTTCTTATTGATTTTGTCGCTGGCCGTGGGGCTGTCAGGTGTAGCGGCTCAGTCCGCCACACTGCCCGGCGCACTCGGTGAGGCCTCTGGCCTGCTGGCATTCGCTGGCGTCGAGGCCGACCAGTTTTCCACCGAACCGACCGAACCCGGCCTTGTGGCTGTCTATGGTGTAGAACTGCCAGAGACCGAGGCCACTGTGCTGTATGACGGCGAGCTGCTGGACGACGCGCTGGCGGTCAACTGCCTCGTGTGGTCGCTGGACGGTGCGGTGCTGTTCATCAGCGCCCAGACCGCCGACGGAGAGCGCGTGATTGCGCTGGATATTGAAACGGGCGAAGCCGCCGAAACCACCGAAGAAATCGGCTGTGACGCCGAATTTACGCCGTCGCCCGATGGTGAGCGCCGTGCCTTCTATATCCCCGACACCGTGACTGACCGCGTGCGCGTGGTGGTCAGCGACAACGCTGACGACGCCACCACCAGCCCGGTGTTTGAGGATGCAGGTGCAACCACCAGCCCGACCACATGGTCGCCGGACAACCGCTTCATCGGCTTCAGCGCTGCCCTGCGTGACGCTGACGGCAACATCACCGGTCTAGAGATTGCGCTGGTCGAACCCGGCGTGACCGGCGGCTTCCTGAACGAGGTCGATACGCTGACCGCCTATGCCCCGGCGTGGCAGCCCGACGGCAGCGCCGTGGTGGTCGAACCGACCGAAGAGCCGGTCGCTACCGAAGAAGTGACCGAAGAGCCGGTCGCCACGGAAACGGCCACCGAAGAAGCAACTGAAGAGCCGGTCGCTACGGAAGAGGCTACTGAGGAAGCCACCGCTACCGCGACGCCGACCGAAGAAATCGTTGCAACGGAAGAAGCCACCGAGGAAGCCGTCGCTACCGCGACACCGACCGAAGAAATCGCCGCTACAGAAGAAGCCACCGAGGAAGCCGCCGCTACCGCGACACCGACTGAGGAAATCGCCGCTACAGAAGAGGCCACCGAGGAAGCCACTGCCACGGCGACACCGACCGAAGAAGCTGTCGCCACTGAAGAAGCCGCCGAGGAACCAACCGAAGAACCAACGGTCGAACCGACCGTGGAGGCCGTGGCCGAAGGCGTCACCGTCACTGTGCCGCGTGAGGTCATTGTCCGCAGCGGCCCCACCGCGCTGTACGCTGAGGTCGCCCGCCTGCCCGCCGATACCACCGTTCCCGTGGTCGGCATCAGCGAGGATTTGGCGTGGCTGCTGCTGGAACTGCCCGACGGCAGCGAGGCATGGATAGCCACTGCGCCGATTCTCGTGTTTGAGGGCGACCTGAACAGCGTTCCGACCGTCACTGGTGTCCCGACCATCACGCCTGCGCCACCCACTGAGACGCCAACCCTCGCGCCGACCGAAACGCCTGCGCCGACCAATACCCCAACTGTAACGCCGACCCCGACCCCCATCCCGGTGACAAAGGCTGATACCGACCTGCTCACCGAACTTTTCTCGCAGGACTTCACCGAGGACGCCGACGGCGTGATTCTGCTGCGCGGCAACCCGTGGGAGCGTGCATTGGTGGAGGGTAACGAAGCCTTCTGTAACCTCCGCACCGATACCACCGTCAGCCCCGGCGATGTCATCTACTGGGGCAATGAACAGTGGGATGATTACGTGGTCGAGCTGCGTGTGCGTTTCGAGCAGCCGGTCATTGTTGAGCTGTACAGCCGCTTCAACCTGCGCGGGACACTCTACTCAGCCTACGTCAACGCACCCAGCCAAACGGCACAGTTCACCGCGTTTACGCCAGACGGCAATACCCCGCTGGGTTCAACCGATGCCAAGTTCACCCCCGGCGAGTGGTACACCCTGCGCGTCGAGCTGGAAGGCGACCTTGTGCGCTACTGGCTGGACGACACCCTCATCGTTGAGGGCGAGCAGGCGCTGGGTATCGAGGCTGGATTCGCTGGTGTACGCATGACCAGCGGCCAACAGGTCTGCATCGACGACATCAACGTCTGGGCGCTGTCGAGCGCACTGTCCCAGACCAGTGCCGTCTCCAAAGCCGAGACCAGCGCGACTGCGCTGATGTTTGAGCAGGACTTCACCAATGACAACATCGGCGTCACCCGCCGGGCGGGCGGCTCTTGGGAGGTTGTCAACATCAACGGTGACGATGCCTACTGCAACCGCCCCAATCCGTCTGCACAGGCCGGTTCTGGGGACGTTATCGTCTGGGGACGCGAACAGTGGGACGATTACATCGTCGAGTTGGACGTGCGCTTTGTTGATGCCGTCAGCATTGCCGAGGTGTATACCCGTTTCGCCGCACCCGCCGACCTGTTCTCATCGTATCTGAACGGCACGAACCAAGCGGCGACGCTGGCCTACTTCGGTGAGGGGGTTGATAGCCCGGTGCTGTCCAACACCAACTTTAACTTTGCGCCCGACACTTGGTACACCGTGCGCGTTGAGCTGAACGGCGATCACGTCCGCTACTGGTTGGACGACCGGTTGGTAGGGGACGATTCGAGCGTCAGCACATGGTCGCCGGGTGTGGCTGGTTTCCGCGCAGCCAGCCAGAGCGCTGTCTGCATCGACAACATTACCGTGTGGTCATACACCGTCCCGCTGGGCGCGGCCACGGCCACCGTCAACGCGGCCTCGGCCAACCTGCGCGGCGGCCCCGGCACGGGGTTCGCAGCTGTCGGCGCGCTGGTGCGCGACGAAGAGCTGATCGCGGTAGGTCGCAGCAGCAACGGCGAATGGGTGCAGGTTCGCACCCGCTACGGCACGCAGGGCTGGGTCTCAACTCCGCTGGTAGACCTCGAAGGTGAGTTTGAGGCGCTGCCGGTCGTCGAGCAGCAGAACTAACCCACGATTCAGGTCTTTTGCCCCAGCTTCTGATACGATTCAGGAGCTGGGGCTTTTTTGTCTGCCCCGTTTTTACCCGTCATACCGGAGATACCCCCATGCCCGCCAAAGGCCAACCGTTCCCCGATTTCACGCTGCCCAACCAAGACGGTCAGACCGTGCGCCTGTCCGACCTGCGCGGCAAGAAGATTATCTTGTTCGCCTTCCCCAAGGCCAACACGTCTGGCTGCACCACCCAAGCCTGCGGATTCCGTGACCGCTTTCCACAGGTCAACACCTCCAACGCGGTCGTCCTTGGCCTCAGCCCAGACGCACAGAAAGACCTGAAGAAGTGGAAGGAGAAGGAAGGTCTCCAATACGACCTGCTCTCTGACGTGGACCAAACCCTGCTCAACGAACTGGGCATCTGGCAGGAAAAATCCATGTACGGCAAGAAATATATGGGCGTCGTGCGCTCCCACTGGGTCATCGACGAAGAGGGTAACGTCATCGACGAACAGGTGAAGGTGACGCCGGAAGACAGCGTGAAAAAGGCGCTGGAGTCGCTGTAAAGCGCGAAGGTTTTTGCACCGTAAAAGGCCGCCACATATAAGGTGGCCTTTCCGCCCGGCGCTCAACGACCTGCTGCTGCGCCTGCGCGGGGTGTGAGAATCTTATGATTCGGTTGTCCATCTAAAAGGGTTTGCCCATGCTATTTTCAAAATACGCCGCGCTTATCCTCATCTTGTGGTCGATATTGGGAAGCTGGCAGGCATCGGCGCAGGATGACGCCGAAATCCCCTACATCCATTACTACAGCGACCTGTTGGGCGGCTTGGTCATCGAACGGGCGGACGGCACAGACAGCCGCGTCTTGGATATCGAAGCGGGATTTGTCGACTGGTCGCCGTCGGGGAAATGGTTCACGGTTAAAGACATAGCGATTTTCAGTACCGACGGTTCCCAGCGCATCCCGTACCCCCAAGAATCCACAGGCTATCAATTTTATACTCGGTGGTCTCCCACTGATGATGTATTGTTGCTGGCTGGTATTTCCGGCTATGGCAGCGTCGTTCGCGCTCAGCTTTACGACGTTGCGACCCAAACCATTTTGGCCGATTTCAGCTTTTCAAACCCACCTTATGAGATTTCTAATTTGAGTATTGAATGGTCATCAAGCGGGCGTGAGGCCTATGTGTTCTGGTACAACCATTTAATCACCCTATCCCGCGATGGAACGACCCAGATAACCATACAGCCACCTTTCCAGGACTACACGTTTGGTTCTCTGTTCGATCGGGGGAGATTATTATCCAAAGATATAACAATGTATCCAGAAACTGTCCCCTTATTCACCATTCGTGATCTCGAAACCGATGTATGGCGGTCGGTTGATCAATTAACATGGTCGCAACGCAGTGTCATCCGTTGGAATCCGCCCCGCGATCACGCCCTACTCTACACGCCAGACTGCCCAGAAGAAGACTGTGAACCAATCTTGAATTTACTCAACTGGGAGACTGGCAGGATTACACCCATCAGCCCTAACCTACCAATCCTAAGTGATGATCTCTACTGTGAGGGCAACTACCTATGTACAAATATGTGGTCGCCCGATGGACGTTATGCGGTACTAGCAGACGAGGATCAGCGCACCCTCTATCTTTTGGACACACAGACCGGCGAGACCACACCCTTGAGTGTCTGGGGAATATATGAATGGGTGGAAGGTGACATGTTGCTCATCAAAGCCAGCGTACTTTATCGTTATGATCCAGCGACCGACGAGCTAACTGCTTTAGACATAACGGTAGAGTTGGCGAAAAATTACGCCCCCGATTTTTGGCCTTCACCTGATGGGCGTTTTATTGGGCTGTTGAGTGATCCAACCTTCATAATTAACAGTGCCACTGGGAAACTTGTTACCCAGACAGCACCCCACAGCGCCAGTACTGGCAGCATCCGTTACCCAGTATATGGCTATCAATGGAATGCTAGCGAAACATGGGCGATGGCCGACTACAATATCTTTTTTGCAGGTGGAGGTGTCGGGCCTAGAGCGTCGGTGGTGTTCGACCTTGCGGGAACTGTGCGGCGTGAACTGCCCTCTGGCGGGCTAGCAGGCTTCGTGCCAGAGCGTGTCATCCCTTATTTGTCACCGGGGCAACCTAGATCCTTAAAGACTGACCCCATTTATACCCTGACTCAGCAGGGACAAGTCAGGGCTGTAGGCTGGCACCCAACCGACCCCAATCAGTTGGTGACTTACTCCGATGAAGCGGGGCTGGTGTTCTGGTCGCTCGAAGGCCAACCGCACATCACCCGGCAGGTCATGCCAACGCATTTATTCCCCACCCATAGCTCATTTCAACGCGGCCTGAAGTTGGTCTGGATGCCAGAGCGGGATCAGGTCGGTTTTTCGCAGGGGCTTGAGATCTATATCCTCGACGAGGAGACTGGAGAGCCGATCACGCTTAGCTCGGTCGAACGCGCTACGGTCGAAACCCTGCTGCTGGACTATCTCGCACAACAGCCCGAAACCGATGATCTATTGCATATGTCACAGGTTCATCTGGCACTCTCCTCAGATCGTTCGGTGGTTTTCGCTTGGGATACGCGAAACGCACCCGATTTGACCTATCTTGTCAACCTCGCAGACCACCAGATTGTGTCCCTAAAGGATGGACAATATAGAAACATATTTGTCGCAGATGTGCGCTTTGGAATCATGGCCGCAGGCGGGATTTATGAAGATACCATCCTCATTTTTGATGCACAAACCGGCCAACTCATCGACGAATGGGATGGGACAGGCCTCAGCCTCGCTATTTCCAGCGATGGACGCTGGCTGGCGACCACGTCCAATGGCATGACCAGCATCTGGGAACTTCCAGCCGCAGTGATCAGCGAATAGCGCGACAGCCCCACCTATAGCCCACATCTCATCTTGGCGTGGTATCGTCAGAGCCTCATGATATTCCCCTATCCAAGCTGAGGCAGGCCATGACCGAGCAACAACAAGAAACGGTGCTGGTGACGGGCGTCACTGGCTACATCGGCGGGCGGATTGTGCCGCTGCTGCTGGCGGCGGGCTACCGCGTGCGCGTGATGGTGCGCGACCCTCAGCGGTTGGAAGGTCGGGCTTGGCTGGAACAGGTCGAGGTGGTCGGCGGTGACGTACTGAAGCCCGCTACCCTCACCGCCGCGTTGGACGGCATCAACATGGCCTACTACCTCATCCACAGCCTGCGCGGCGGCGAAAACTTCCATAAGACAGACCTACAAGCGGCGCGTAATTTCGGCAGCGCAGCCAAAGCGGCAGGCGTCCGGCGAATCATCTACCTCGGCGGGTTGGGCAACACCGACAGCAAACTGTCCGAACACCTGCGCTCGCGCCAGCAGACCGGCGACGCGCTACGCGAGGCGGGCGTCTCGGTGACCGAGTTCCGCGCCGGGGTGATTGTCGGGTCGGGCAGCCTGTCGTTCGAGATGGTGCGCTACCTGACCGAGCGCGTCCCGGTCATGATCTGCCCGCGCTGGGTCTTTACGCGCATCCAGCCCATCGGCATCCGCGAGACGCTGGAATATCTGGTCAGCGCGCTCGACACCCCCGCCAGCGAGGGAAAAATCATCGAAATCGGCGGCTCAGAGGTCATCACCTACCGCGATATGCTGTTCGGCTACGCCAAAGCGCGCGGCCTGCGCCGCTATATGGTTCCCGTCCCGGTGCTGACGCCTCGGCTGTCGTCGTATTGGGTTCACTGGGTGACGCCCATCCCCAGCGACATTGCCCGCCCGCTGATTGAGGGGCTGCGGAACGAGGTCATTGTGCGCGACCCATCCGCCCGCGAAATTTTTCCAAACATTCACCCCACCACTTTTGAAGTTGCCGTCCACCGGGCACTGGAGAAGCTCAAGGTCAGCGAGGTCGAGACCAGTTGGGTCGATTCGCTGGCGAGCAGCCAATCCGACCAGACGCCGGTGGTGCTGACCACCCATGAGGGCATGATTTTTGAGCAGCGCCAGCAGGTGGTCGATGCGACGCCCAGCGCCGTCTACCGCGCCTTCACCAGTCTGGGCGGCGCGACCGGCTGGTTGTATTTCAACTGGGCATGGCACGCACGCGGTATCCTCGACCGGATGGTCGGCGGGGTCGGGCTGCGGCGCGGGCGGCGTCACCCCACGCTGGTCCGAATCGGCGACGCGCTGGATTTTTGGCGCGTCGAAGCGGTCGAAATCAACCACCTGATGCGCCTGCGCGCCGAGATGAAAGTCCCCGGCAAGGCGTGGTTACAGTTCAAAGTCGAGACGCTGGACGACGGTACAACCCAGCTCACCCAAACCGCCTTTTTCGCACCGATGGGGCTGTTCGGCCTTTTGTACTGGTACATCCTCTACCCCCTGCACGGCCTGATTTTCTCTGGCATGATTCGCCAGCTCGCTAAACGCGCCGAAGGCATGGCTGAGGCGTAAACCTGCGCTAACGAGGGGAGGAGCGGCTCTACGCCGCCTCTCCCCTACCGCCGCCCTACGCGCCCTCCCCGACATCCCTCCACAGATATTTCGCATTTCAAACAATTCATGTTATACTTTCCTACAGTTCATCTCGTAGCAACATCGGGAATAGTCCTTATCTACCCTCAGCGCAGACGCCCCCGATGAACCTAAGAGGTCATTCATTTATCACACTGGGCATGATTTTAGGGGCGATACGATGGCGGTTGTTCTGTTAATCGAAGACTCGGACGAATTTGCATCGATTGTGCGCGAGACGCTGCGCCGCATCAACGTGGAGGTCATCCACGCCCGCGACGGGCATACCGGGCGGCAGATGCTGCTGGATTACCGCCCCGGTGTTATCTTGTTGGACATTGGCCTGCCCGACATGAGCGGTTGGAACGTGCTGGACTGGTTTAAGGCCGAATTCGAGCAGATGAACCCAGAAGAGCGCCCTCGTATCATCGTTCTAACCGCCTATAACGACGCCGCCAACCGACTGGTCGGCAAGCTGCAAGAGGTCTACCGCTTCTTGGTCAAGACCACCACGCCGCTAGAACTCCAACAGATTGTGCGTGAGGCGCTGGGCGACTGAGCGCCCGACCGATGCGCCGCCGCTGGATAATCATGTTTGCGCTGGCCGCCTGTGGGGCGGCTGGCGTTTTTGGCTTGAGTTTCGCGCAGGACATCAACCTGCTGCCCGCGCCTCATCGCCTCTACCAAGCCCTCGCCACCGGCGACACAGCGCGTTCAGCCGGCGCCTACCGCGCCCTCGGTGACCCAGCCAGCGCCTTGAGCCGCGCCCTCGCCATCACCGCGCCATCCGAAACCGACCTGCGCCAGACGGCGGAGCTTGCCCTCGCCATCCGCCGCTGGGAGTCCGCCCGGCTGGCGCTGCAGGCACTGGTTGACCGCCAGCCGTCTGACG
>JALONW010000148.1 GCA_025454725.1 Anaerolineae bacterium | reverse complement strand
AGACGGCGTGGCCATCTTAAAAGATTACTTCGAGCCATCTGTCGCTATCTAGAAAAAAAGGGCTTGGACAAACAAATTTATAGCCAAGAAATCATTGACCGAGTTGAAAATTGTCTTTGTGCACTAGATATTGTTATTTCGCGTCGTTACATAGCACGAGAGTTGTATGGTAAGAAACGGCGTAGGTCGCGAGATGAACTTTATGCACCTGTAATTCATAAGGTTCCAGAATTCCTAAAGAACAACGATTTTCAACGATGGGCATCGGAATTCAATAAGCAAAATGACGTTTGGCTAACAAGCCTAAATAATTTGCGTGGAGAGTTTCTTGCTACGTTTACCACGGCAAAAGCAAATTACGAGAACGATTTTTATAAGCGGCAATTTCGTTTTTCTGCAAACAGTTTAATACAGATAGATTTGAAGGGCTTTGCTTCGGAAATCGTGTCTATTCTGCTTGATGAACCATGGAAAGTCAGCAATTCGATCTCCGTTGTTGACTCCTTAGGCAAACTAAACTTGCAATCACATATTAAAACGTTGATAGATAAAACTATTCCCAAGACCATTCTGCCAGATGACTCTGAACATCGAGATTTTATACACGCTTTAGGTTTGAGAGCGCTACGTTATACGACATTTTCTGATTACAGCTATTTGCTTGAAGTTATTCAATCCAGAAATGATCATGGATGGGTTTATCAAGACCTTGAGCGGCTACAGGCTAGCGAAACACTACTATATCTCATCAATAAGGGGCATATAGATGTAGTGGATGTAGGAGACGTAGAAGTTGAAGCAAGGGATAATGCCCACATTAGAAAAAACTTGATATTGTTGGATTATCACAGAACTCAACAAATGAGTTTTTCTGATCGTGATGATTGGATGATTGCCAGTATTTTACAGTTAAGAGACATCTCACATGTATTAGAGGAAAGAGAGCCAAATGAGCTTTTTGAATATTATAGAGACAAAGAGAGCGACGAAATTTACATGCTAGAAAGTCACTATGATTCGTAACTAGCGGGTTGATGAGGTTTTGGTGCGGCGTTAGTGGCATATGGTACAATCGGCGCGCCGTAGACCTTTCTCAATTAACCCCGGCCAAGTGACGCATGACCGAACGCGCACACGAGCGCACCAACGATGAATGGCTGACTGACCTCCGCCCCGACAGCCCGCGCCAGCCCGACGCGCTGGCCGACCTGCGGGTGCGCGTCCAGCGCAGTATCTATTATTACCTCAGCCAAGAACGCAGTGACCTGCGCGACTCGTCGCCGCAGGATTTACAACAGATGGCCGAAGACCTCGCGCAGGATACGGTGATGCGCGTGCTGAACAACCTCCACCATTTCCGGGGCGAGAGCCAGTTTACGACGTGGGCGAACCGCATCGCCACACGCATCGCCATTTCGGAGATGCGCCGCGCCCGCTACCGTGATTTCAGCCTCGATAATTTGACCGGCGAAGGCGAGACCCTGCCCGCCGAGGCCAGCCTGATCAGCGAAGCGCCGCCCAACCCAGAGCGCGCCGCCGAACAGTCCGACACGCTCGACCGAGTGATGGGCTTGCTCTCGGAGTCGCTGACCGAGCGCCAGTATAAGGCGCTGGAGGCGGTTGCGCTGCGCGGCGTCCCGATGGACGTGGTGGCCGAACAACTGGGGACCAACCGCAACGCGCTGTATAAACTGCTGCACGACGCCCGCCGAAAACTCAAGGTTGCGCTAGAATCCAATGGGCTGTCGGTCGATTACATCTTGAACCTGTTCCAGCGTTAATCAAACCTGCTGGTAAGACCCCCGCCCGCCTGACCGTCAAGGATACATGAACGATTAGGAACGTATGCCCATGTCCCAGCCCCCCGCCACCCCAGATGACCAAAGCGCCCGCTTGTTGGACTTCGTGCTAACCCAGCCGTTGGACGACGAGTGTGTGTCCATGGACTGTACCGAGGACTGCGAGAGCATCTCCCGCATGGCCGAGCGCGTCGCCAACGGTGAGCGCCTAGAGGACATCATGCCAGAGTTCGAGCAGCACGTCCGCTGTTGGAAGGACTGCCGCGAGGAGTTCGAGGCGCTGGTTGCCATCCTCACGGCTGAAAAGCAGGCACGGGACAGCGACAGCTAAATCCGGGCAGATTATCCCCCGTTCCAACCCTCATCCCTTTAGGATTTATCACGCATCAGGAGACAGCACAACATGGGTAAGGTACAGCGCGAGCGCGTGGTCATCATCGGCAGCGGGCCGGCGGGGTTTGCAGCGGCGGTCTACGCCGCCCGCGCCCAGCTCAACCCGGTCATGATTGCCGGTGACACGTTGGGCGGGCAGTTGGGTCTCACCCACGACATCGAAAATTATCCCGGCGTGTTCGGCAACGTCAGCGGTGCGGATTTGGTGGAGCGCTTCAAGGAGCAGGCCGAACACTTCGGCACGCGCATCGTCTACGACCTCGTGTCGTCGGTCGATTTCAGCGCTGGCTCCCCGTTCAAGGTCAAGACCACCGATGTGACGTATCTGGCCGATACCGTCATCGTCACCATCGGCGCGAACCCGCGCAAGCTAGGCGTGCCGGGTGAAGACACCGGCGTCGGGCGCGGCGTGAGCTACTGCGGCACCTGCGACGGCTTCTTCTTCCGTGGTAAGGAAATCGTGGTGGTCGGCGGCGGCGACAGCGCGCTGGAAGAGGCCATCTTCCTGACCAAGTTCGCCACCAAGGTGGAGATTATCCACCGCCGCGACAGCCTGCGGGCGGGCGTGGCGCTCCAGAAGCGCGCCTTCGATAACCCGAAAATCAGCTTCATCTGGAACAGCGTCAT
This sequence comes from Anaerolineae bacterium, assembly GCA_025454725.1. Taxonomy (GTDB): domain Bacteria; phylum Chloroflexota; class Anaerolineae; order Aggregatilineales; family Phototrophicaceae; genus Flexicrinis. The sequence goes on along the minus strand of JALONW010000148.1, from coordinate 6,052 downwards.
CGAGAGCATTGACGCGGATACCAACGGCGTGGTCAGCGCGGTGAAGGTCAAGAACGTCGAGACCGGCGAGGTGGCCGATAAGCCGACACAGGGTGTGTTCATCTTCATCGGCCATACCCCCAACAGCGCGGTCTTCGGCGGCCAATTGGCGACCAACGACGCCGGGTATGTCATCACCGATGACCTGTACCGCACCAACGTCGAAGGCGTGTTCGCAGCGGGCGAGATTCAGGACGAGCAGTGGCGTCAGGTCGCCACGTCGGTCGGTCAGGGGGTCAGCGCGGCCATGAGCGCCATCCACTGGCTCCAAGCCAACGAGGCCAACCTTCAGCCGTTGGATATTCCGGTTTCGGCCCCTGCCACCCCTGCTGAGGCGTCAGCGGAAACAGTCGCAGCGGAGTAATCGCACACGCAGTACGGTTATATCGCGTCCCCCAGCCACACGTTGGCTGGGGGATTTTCTGTTTTGGCAGAGTCCATCTTGGCTTGGGATGAGGTTGTGGTGCCACCAAGCCGGGTGTTATCATCCCTGCTATATTCCTTTCTTATGCCATAGGACGCCCCAGCATGAACTTACACGACCAGATTGGGCAGATGTTCAGCGTCGGGTTTTACGGCACGACCGCCCCAGATTATCTCCTCGATTGGCTGCGCGAGGGGCGGGTGGGCGGCATCATCTTGTTTGCGCGCAACGTCGAGTCGGCGGAACAGTTGGCCGCGCTGACGGCCAGCCTACACGCCGCCGCCAAAACTCCCATCCTCATCGGCATTGACCAAGAGGGCGGGGCGATTGCTCGGCTGCGCGCGCCCTACTTCGGTGAGATTCCCGGCGCGCTGGCGTTGGCCTCAACCGCTGACGCCGAAACCAACACCAAAGCGGCCTATGGCATCATCGGGGCAGAACTCCGGGCGCTGGGCATCAACTGGGATTATGCGCCGGTGGTCGATTTGACCTACAACCGCGATAACCCGACCGTTGGGACGCGCTCGTTCGGCCAAGACCCCGAAACGGTCAGCGCGCTGGCGTCGGAGGCGGTGCGCGGCCTGCAAGCGCACGGGGTGGCCGCCTGCGCCAAACACTTCCCCGGCCTCGGCGCGACCTCGGTCGATACCCACCTCGCACTCCCGACGTTGGACACCTCGGTTGAGGAGCTTATGACCAGCGACCTCATCCCATATCGTGCCGTCATCGGGGCAGGCATCGCGTCAATCATGACCACCCACACCATCTACAGCGCGCTGGATGCCCAGCACCCAGCCACCCTGTCGGGCGTGGTGGTGATGCAGATGCTGCGCGACCGGCTGGGCTATGACGGGGTGGTGGTCTCGGACTGTATGGAGATGAAGGCCATCGCGGACAACTACGGCTCCGCCGAATCTGCGATTTTGGCGGCGCAGGCCGGGCTGGACATGATTCTCATCAGCCACACCCGCGAACGGCAGGCCGAGGCGTTCGATGCGCTGCTGGCTGCCGTTGAGTCGGGACGCGTGCCGCTGAAGCGGGTCGAGGAGGCCGTGGGGCGCGTGCAGGCGCTCAAGGCCAAGTTCCCTGCCCAGCCTGCCGATTTGAGCACCGTCCGCACCGCCGAGTCGCTGGCGGAGGCGCGCCGCATCGCGCAGGGGGCGGTGGTTTTGGTGCGCGGTGCGCTGCCGGTAGACCTCAGCCAGCGCGTGTTGTGCATCGAGTTCGCATCGGTGTTGGATTCCGAGGTGGTCGAAAAGGGGGGAATCGCCGGGTTTGCCAAGCTCTGGCAGGCGCGCACCGGCCTCCCCGCCGTCTCCATCAAGGTCGATGATGACACCCGTTTTGCCGAGGCGCTGGCCGATGTCCGGCGCTCGGATACGGTCATCGTCGCCACCCGCAGCGCCCACCTCAGCGAGCAGCAGGCGCGCAAGGCGCGAGCGCTGCTCACCGCCGCGCCGTCCAGCGTGTTGGTCGCGCTGCGCAACCCGTTTGACCCAGCGGTGCTGACCGAGGCACAGACCGCGCTCTGCACCGTCGGCGACGCCGAACCCCAGCTAGAGGCCGCTGCCGATGCACTCTTGGGACATTTCTTACCGGCAGGCTCACCGCCCATTAACTTGGAGTAGCGCACCATGCCCCCACTGCTTACCGGCCTTGATGCGCTGCAAGCGGATGGTTTCGCTTTGCTGCGCGGGACAAAGGTCGGCCTCCTCACCCACCCCGCCGCCGTAGATACCCAGCTCCGCAGCCCGTACCATGTCTTTACCTCAACCAAGGACCTGACCCTGACCGCCTTACTCTCGCCCGAACACGGGCTGTGGGGCATCGCACTCAACGGGGAGTACGTCCACTCGTCCATCGACCCGCGCACCGGAATCCCGATTCACAGCTTGTACGGTCAGCAGATGCGCCCGACGCTGGAAATGTTAGAGGGGCTGGACGCGCTGGTCGTCAACCTACAGGACATCGGTGCGCGCTACTATACATTTATCTGGACGCTCACCCACGCCCTCGACGCAGCAGGCGCGTATGGCCTGCCGGTCATCATCCTCGACCGCCCCAACCCCTACGGCGGTCAGCTCGTGCGCGGCCCCGGCGTCGCCCCCGGCTATGAGTCGCTGGTTGGGCGCGTCAACATCCCCATTTTGCACGGTCTGACCATCGGTGAATTCGCCAAATGGTACAACGCCCGCCACAATCCCACCCCCGGAGATGTCGCGGTCGTCACCTGTCGGGGCTGGAACCGGGGCATGACATGGGCCGACCTGCGCCGCCCGTGGATTTCGACCTCACCGGCCATGCCGCACCTCAGCACGCTGCAACATTACCCCGGCTCGTGTTTGGTCGAAGGGACGACCCTCTCGGAGGGGCGCGGGACCTACCTCCCGTTCGAGATTGCGGGTGCGCCGGGCATCGAACCAACCGACCTTGCCAACGCGCTGAACGCGCTCAATCTGCCGGGGGTGGCCTTCCGCGCCCATGTCTTTAAGCCCAATCTGAGCAAACACAAAGATACCGACTGCTACGGTGTGCAAGTCCACATCACTGGGCGCGAGTTCGACTCGATCCGGGCTTGGCTGGCGGTGATGGTGGCCGTCCGGCGCATGTTCCCAGAGGCTTTTGGCTGGACCCCGCCGCACAATGACCGCAGGCACATCGACCTGTTGGCCGGGTCGCCCACGCTGCGCGAGATGGTTGATTCGGGCGCGTCGGTGGATGACATCCTCGCCGCGTGGGATGATTCGGCACGCTCGTTCTTGGCCGACCGCCGGGAGTTTTTGTTGTATGCCTAACTTATCGCTGGGCGCGGCCATCACCCGCTACTTGACGCAGCATCTCGGCCATCAGTACACCGCCTCGCAGGTCACGGTTTACCACCACGGTCAGCAGGTTGCGTCGGTTTCAGTGACGATGCCCCCGCCGCCCGACCCCGCGCTGGACGGGACAGCGGTCGCCGACCAGCATCATGTTCAGCCGCGCTATTTTGACCTCGCCTCGCTGACCAAGTTGTACACCTCCACCCTAATCTTGCGCGCCATCAGCGCTGGAAAAGCGACGTTAAACACCCCGCTGGCCGACATCATCCCCGAATTTGCCGCCGGCGGCGTGCAGCCCATCACCGACGGCGGAATCAACCCGCACACACTGGCGCTGGAAGCTCCAGACCCCCAGTTCAGCGGCCAGACCATCGACCCGGCAGCGGTGACGCTGTTCCACCTGCTGACGCACACCTCCGGCCTCGCGCCGTGGCGACCGTTGTTCACCGTGCCACCGCCGCCCACCCAGCCTGATCCCATCCCGCGCACCCAGCGCTGGGCGCACGCCCTTGATTTGATGTGCAGCGCGCCGTTTATCGCGCCGCCCGGCCATGCCGTCCGCTACAGTGACATTGGGTTTATGCTGCTGGGCGAGGCGGCGGGACGCTTGTTGGCTGGCGAACATCGCCCCGCCAGCCCCAACGCGCTGGGGGCGGCCATGCGCGCCCTGATGGTCGAGTTGTACGGCGAAAACCCGCCGGTGTTCTACCCGGTCGATGCGCCCGCGCCCGCCGAAGGCATACACGCTTTCGCGCCGACTGAATACGACGCCCGCTGGCGTAACCGGCGCGTGCAGGGGGAAGTCCACGACGAGAACGCCTGCGGAGTCGGCGGAATCGCCGGTCACGCGGGGCTGTTCGGCACGGCGGACGCGCTGGCGCTGTTCGGGTCACGTTGGGCATCACTGGATATCCCCGGCGTTGACTCCGAACTCGCCCGCGAAGCGACTCGTCAGCACGCCGAGACCGACGGCGAACGGCGCGGCCTCGGTTGGATGCTGCGGACGTTGGGCGTGTCATCGGCGGGGACCAAATTTGGCCCCGACAGCTACGGCCACACCGGTTTTGTCGGTAATACGCTGTGGATTGAGCCAGCGCAGGGGATTGTGATCGCCTGCCTGACCAACAACGTCTATTTTGGCCGTCTGAAGTCTGGGTTGCTGGCCTTCCGCGTCGGGCTGCAAGACCTCATCTGGGAGGCGCTATGCTCGTCGTAGGGCTGATGTCTGGCACATCCGCCGACGGTCTCGACGCGGCGCTGTGTGAGATTACCGGCAGTCCGCCCAGCCTGTCGGTCCGGCTCGTCGCCGGTCACAGCCTCGACTACCCAACAGAACTGCGCGCCGCGATTTTGGCGGCATGCAACCCGGCCACCAGCGGCATCGATGCGCTGTGCCGGCTGAACTTCGACCTTGCGGAAACCTTCGCAAGTGCGGTAAGTTATGTAAAGCAACTAACCGGCTTAACCCCCGACCTGATCGCCAGCCACGGCCAGACCGTCTGGCACGATGTGGCGGCAGACGGGCGCGTTACGTCCACCCTCCAGATTGTCGAGGCCGCTGTGATTGCGGAGCGCACGGGCATCACCACCATCAGCAATTTCCGCGCCCGCGATGTGTCGGCGGGCGGGCAGGGCGCGCCGTTGGTCGCTTATGTCGATGCGCTGACGCTGCGCCCCCAGACCGGCTGGCGCGCGGTGCAAAACCTTGGCGGGATTGGGAATGTGACGTTTGTGGGGGGAGAGACCCCTCACCCCCTAAATCCCCCTCTCCCACAAGGGGCGAGGGGGACTTTATTAAATGCAGCCCTCACCCCCAGCCCCTCTCCCTCGCAAGCGGGGAGAGGGGGGGATACAGGCGCAGCGCGAGAAGAGGGGCAGCTGTTGGGTGGCCACACCACCTCATCACTCATCACTCATCACTCATCACTTCTTCTCCCCTCATCACTCTCTTTCGATACGGGCCCTGCCAACGTCTTGATTGACCACGCGGCGCGGGTGTTTACCGGTCAGCCGTATGACGTGGACGGGGCGCTGGCGGCGGCGGGTCGGATTGATGAAGGCTGGTTGACTGATCTGCTCGAACACCCGTATTTTGATCGTCAGCCGCCCAAGACCACCGGGCGAGAGCTGTACACCGCCGCGTATGCCGATGCGCTTTTGGTGGAAGGGGCGCGGCGCGGACTATCCCCGGCAGACATCACCGCGACGCTGACCGCGCTCACCGCCGCCAGCCTTGCCGACCAATACCGGCGCTTCGGCCCCAAACCGCTGGGCGAGGTTGTCATCCGCCGCGGCGGGTAGAATATGCTGATTAATCAGTGCCTCACATTGTTTGGCCCACCCCAGTGGGAAAGAAAGTCCACAAACAGCAGGATCCCACGCATCACCACCATTCCGTACACCGCAACCCACCAAGTCGGGAGCAAAGACGGCGGGTCCTCCCGTAGATCGTATTTCTTGCAGGACAGGTTCCCAGAACCAAGAATTCATTCCAATACCGACCGGATGGATCAGAAGAAGAGGGTCGGCCGACTCGTACCCGGCAGTGGCCGCTTGATATCGGTACGTCAATCTCCATCCATCATGTTCGTACGTGCGAATTGAAACGCCAGTCTCCTTATCGTTAGCCATGATAACATCGTTGCTTCTCTTTGCGAATTTTCGGTAGCTTGTTGAAGCTCTTGTTTTGCTCCACTTCGTCGTGCACGTAGGAAATGAAGAAGATGAGAATCTAGGTACCAGCAGGCCACTTTGCAGTTGTTCTGGTGGT
>JALONW010000147.1 GCA_025454725.1 Anaerolineae bacterium | reverse complement strand
GGTTTCATCCAGACCGCCCGCACCGGCAACACTTACAGTGTCAACAGCGGTTATAAAGGCACATCCAACGCCGCCGACTATGACAATGTGGTCTACCTGCGTGACGGCGGCGGCAACATCAACTTTGCCACCAACCCGACCGCCACAGTGACAAGCTATAACGGGACCGAGACCCCAACCATTGACTCTAAAGACATCAAGTGGGCAGACCCGATGGACACTGCTTCACTGGTTCAGATGAGCAACGACCTCACCGATGCCGAATACGGTTTGATGCCATCGGGCAAAAAGGTCAAGCTCAAGACCGCCACCCGCTCCCAGCACTTCGCCATCGCCGATGATTTGTATAGCAACAGCCGCACTGGCACATGGACGTGGCATCACCTGAGCGAAAAATACAAGATGATTCTGGTTGATATGCGGGTTCACGCCAAGCACGGCCACAACGGCGGTGTGCTGCTGTGGAATAAATAGGAGTGAGGCGCGATGGTTGATTTATCGGCGGTCGAATACAACCCGTTCTACGGCTGGTACGATACTGAAACCAGCTTCCGGGGGCGCAAGCTTTTCTTGAACATCTCAGGCCAAAGTGGGGAGGCGCGCCCCGACCTTGAGCGGCGTGTCGCGGCGGGGCTGGCGTGGCTGGACGCTAACCTCGACCGCGTGCGCGAATATTGCGCCGACCAGCTCTACAAAAATAAACTCGACGACTGGGTAGACGACGCGCACCCTGCCGTCACCCGCGAGGCGTTCATCGCGGCGCTGACGCTGGGGGCGGTGCGCTTCCACCCCGACCACACGCTGACTGCGACGTTTTTGGACGGCGGTATGTTCTGGGGGCATTGGGTGGTCGTGACCATGACGCCCGACTACACCCCGACTCAAGCCTATCTGGAAGGGTGAGGGGTGGCGGACGGCTCGAACCCCACAAAACCCAACCACCGGTTTTTGTGCGTTCTCACCGTTCATCTATGAGCCAGCGCCCATCAGCTTTTCCTTAGCATGAGGTTTGTGCAGTTTGTGGTAACGATTACTGTAAAAACTCACTTTTTTGGGCGGATTGCATGACGTTGAAAGTCGTTACAGGATGTGTTATGCTCACATGGTTAACCTTGGCTGAAATAGGTTAACACTGGTACTGTGCGTTTGTCGGGCGCGCAGAACCAACCCAAAAGTACTTTGATTGAACCGACATTTCAGGAGGACCCATGAAGCGTATGTCTCGTTTCATTCTCGTAGCTTTGGTTGCCGTGCTTGCCCTTTCGATGGGCATCAGCGCCGCCGCCCAAGACGAGAACATTTTGGTGATTGGTTGGGAGCAGGAACCGCCGCTGCTCACCCCCCGCAGCGACCTTGCCTTCGGCGCGCAGCTGCAAAACTTCTATGCCCGCGGCCTGTGGGACTGGGACGTAAACCGCGAAATCTTCCCGATCATGGTGGAAGAGATCCCCAGCCCGGAAAACGGCATGGTCGAAACCCTCGAAAACGGCAACACCAAGGTCACCTACAAGCTGCGTGAAGGCCTGCTCTGGTCGGATGGCGAAGCCATCACCAGCGCCGACTGCGCTTTCTGGCACGAGCTGACCATGGACCCGACCACGGGTACCTTCCAGCGCGGTTCGTATGTTGATGTTGTTGAGTCGTTCGAAGTCATCGACGACCTGAGCTTCAGCATCACCTACAACGTTCCGTTCCCGGACTACACCAGCCAAAGCACCGCCACCTGCTCGTACCCGGAGCATGTCCTGCGCCCGGCGCTCGAGGCTGACGGCACCATCGACAACTCGCCCTACTTCACGCCCGATGGTGTGAACGCTGGCGCGACCGTCGGCTACGGCCCCTACGTCATCAGCGAGTGGATCGTCGGCGACAGCATCCGCTTCGAGGCCAACCCGAACTGGGACGGTCAGGCTCCTGCCTTCGACGTGGTGATCACCCGCTTCATCCTCGACACCGCCCAGATGCAGAACGCTCTGAGCGCTGGCGAAATCGACGTTGCCTTCAACTTCAGCAACGACTTCGTTGAGGGCTATCAGGCCATCGACGGCGTGGAAGTCTTCGGCACCCCCGGCGTGTTCGGTGATGCGCTGTGGATGAACTACGGCAACAACACCGGCCCCATCGCTGACGCGATGGCCGATAAGAACGTCCGTATCGCGCTGGTGGCCTCCATCGACCGCCCGACCCTCGCCGAGCAGCTCGTCGGCCCCGGCACCATTATCCCGAAGGCTTGGCACCCGGAGACCTACTGGCCCGAGGACCTCGGCATGATCGAGTACGATCCCGAGATGGCCGCCCAACTCCTCGATGAGGCTGGTTGGGTTGACGCTGACGGCGACGGCATCCGTGAGAAGGACGGCGTCCCGTTGGTGATCAGCTTCTTCACCACCGATGCCCAGCTCCGCGGCGACTTCCAGATCGCTATCCAAGAGTACTGGAGCGCAGTCGGCATTGGTGCGACCCTCCAGCCCGTCCCCGCTGCGATCCTGTTCGGCAGCTACCTTGAGAACGGTATCCTCAGCACCGGCGCGTTCGACGTGGCGATCTTCGCCCTGAGCGCCAGCGCCCTGAGCCCGTATGCTGACGCGCCTGAGTGGTTCGGCTGCGACGGCGTCCCGACTGCTGAAGACCCGAACGGCAGCAACGGTTGGGGTTCGTGCTCGCCTGAATACGATGCCCTCGACCTCGAGGTTGGCCGCACGGTTGACCCCGCCGCCCGTCTCGAGCTGGCCCAAGAGGCCATCCGCGAGTTCGTGGACGAGCAGTTCTGGCACGGCCTCTACCTGCGTCAGACGTGGTACGCGATCAACACCTCGGCTGTTGACCCCGCTACCGCCCGCGACGTGGGTACGCTGTCCAGCAACTACTTCAACAAGATCGAGTTCTGGGCCCCGCCCGCTGCGTAAGCAGTGGCGTGAGCTAGGGACTTGACCCGACCGGGGGGTGTCTTCTGTACGCAGGGGACACCCCCCTCTCAATAGGTTCGTAGGTGTCAGGTTTTGGTTAGGTCGGCCTTGGAGCCGACACACCGACCGACCGCTTGAAGAACCATCCACGGGCGAGTGTCGGAGGTTTCCGCAGATGACCAAATATATAGTCCAGCGTGTATTGCAGGCCATCCCCCTGCTAATTATTGTTACCATTGTGGTTTTTACGCTCAGTTTCGCTGGCGGAAACCCGTTTGCCTACCTCGCCCAAGACCCACGTGCCACCGAGCAGGACCGTCACCTGCTCAACGAGAAGTTTGGGCTGAACGACCCCATCCCTCAGCAGTTCGTCACATGGCTCATCGGTGACGACTGGCGGATGCGCGACCTCGACATGGACGGTGAGGGTGAGACGCCCGGCGAGCGCTTAGGTATCCTGCGCGGCGATTTCGGCCAATCCATCAGCTACCGCAAACCCGTGGCGACGGTGTTTGCCGAGCGGATGCCCAACACACTCATCCTGATGGTCACCCAGTATGTCGTTACCATCGTCTTCGCGCTGGGCATCGGCATCCTCGCAGCCATCAAACAGTACTCGTGGTTCGACAACATCGCCACCGGTGCATCGTTTATTCTCTTTTCGATGCCGGTTTTCCTAGTGGCACTGTTATTAGTACAGGTGTTTGCCGTCCAGTGTCGAGAACTCATGAAGGCAATCGGCGGCGATGTAGGCATCTGCCTGCCGGTTCAGGGCATGTACGATGTGCGCGGCGACCGCAGCTTCGGCGACCTGCTGCGCCACTTGATTTTGCCGGTTGCCAGCCTCGCCGCCATTAGCATCGCGGGCTACAGCCGCTACATCCGCTCGACCATGCTGGAAGTCATCAACAGCGACTACATCCGCACCGCCCGCAGCAAGGGCCTGCCGGAGCGCCGCATCACCTTCCTGCACGCGCTGAAGAACGCCAGCCTGCCGCTGGTGACCATCATCGCGCTCGATATACCATTCCTGTTCGGTGGCGCCGTCATCACCGAGACGGTCTTTAGCTGGCCGGGGATGGGCTTGGCATTCATCAACGCGGTCCGACCTGCCGACCCGCCCCTGCTGATGGCCTTCACCGTCATGACAGCGGTCGGCGTGGTGCTGTTCCAGCTCATCGCGGACGTCATTTACTCGTGGATTGACCCACGCATCCGCTATAACTAGGTTTAGGGTTTAGTCCACATGGCAAATGCAACCACCGCAAGCAACGTCGTCAAGCTGGATGGCCGCCGCGAGAAGGCCGAGTCGCTGCTGAAAATCACCGTCAGGCGATTCCTGCGTCACCGCATGGCGGTAATTGGGCTGGTGACACTCTCCCTCATCATCCTGTTCGTATCGGTCGGCGCGCTGTTCTTCACCGAGCAGCAGGCCAACAGCACCACCCTGACCGCCAAATATACCCCGCCGGGGGCTGAATACCCGCTGGGAACGGACCGACTGGGGCGCGACATCCTCGCCCGCAGCATCTACGGCGGCCAGATTTCGCTGATGATCGGGATTACCGCCGTCGCTATCTCGATCACCATCGGGACGGCCGTCGGCCTCGTTTCCGGCTACTTTGGCGGCTGGATCGACTCGATTCTGATGCGCTTCGTCGAGGCGATGCTGGCAATTCCGACGCTGATTTTATTGATCGTCATCCAACCGGCGATGATTCAAAATGCGACGACACGAATCAACATCTTAGGTCGAGAACTCAGCGTCACGGTGGTGGCGATTGTCGTCATCATCGGTATCACCAGCTGGCTCGGCCTCAGCCGCATTGTGCGGTCGATGGTGCTGTCGCTTAAGGAGCAGGAATTCGTGGCGGCGGCGCGCATGGTCGGGGCCAGCGACACCCGCATCATCTTCACGCACATCCTCCCCAACTGCATCGCGCCCATCGTCGTCTCGGCCACGCTGGGCGTCGGGTCGGCGATTGTCACCGAGACAGCGCTGGGCTTCCTCGGCTTCGGCGTGCAGGAACCGACCGCCACGTGGGGCAACATCCTCAGCGGGGCGCGCCAGTTCGTGGACGACTACCCGTGGATTTGGCTGGCCCCCGGCGTCCTGATTACCCTGACGGTGTTATCCATCAACTTCATCGGCGACGGTCTGCGCGACGCGCTCGACCCGCGCAGCCGCCAGTAATCAACGAGCGCCATACCCTACGACGCAAAAAGCGCCTTCCCAGCCAAACTGGGAGGCGCTTTTGTGTTGTGGGGGTGATAGACGCCCTAAGGCTGGGCGGTGAGGGTTAGCTCAAACAGAGGGCGAATCGCCTCACTCATTGGTTCGGCAATCACTTCGCGGGTGAATTCTGGCATTGGCTGGGGGGTCATTTCCGGCGGGAATTCGTACTGTATGGAAGTGAAGCTCGAACCGACCATAACACTGGCCGTGTTGTAGAACAACACCAGCCACACACCTAAAATCAACACAGAGGCGGTGACGACCCCAATGGCAGCGTTGCGCCAAAAGTTGGCATCTTGGTGGCCGCCGCCGTCGCGCTTGGCTTTCCCCGGTGTCAGCAGTAGGCGATGGGACACCCAGATGGTCAGCAGCACCCAGACCGGACTCAACAGCGGAACCGCCGCAATCACGAACGATGCGGCCAATGACAGCGCCACCAAAAGAATCACGCGCAGGTTTGTATCCATCAGATTCCCCCTCCATTATTTTCGTATGGTATACGACATGATGCCGTAACACCCCTTATACGCAGCATATAGGATGAGGGTTTCAGATTGATGTCATTTTAGCCCAGCGATTCTGGGGTCGCTTCGGGCTGAATCATCGGTGGCAGCATTTGGGTTTGCGGGCTGCCGCTATAGTAAACTGAGGGTCGCCCCGTCATGATGTACATCAGCCCAGAAACCGGGTTAAAGGCGAGGTGTTCAGGCTGTATATACTCAGTACTGAGATTGGTAATCTCAACATAGGGCGGGATAGGACTCTGGCTCATAATCACCAACATCAGCGCCACAAAACCCACCATAAACAGGGTGACGACCTGTGTGGCCTTCCGCAGCACGATGGCGATGTCATGGTTCATTTTGTCGGGGTTGAGCAGCACATAGGCACGCCACGCTGCAAACAAGATGACAATGGGCATCGTCATGGGAAATTGGGCGATGATGAATAACCCAGCCAGCACCAATACCGCTAAAAATGTCGCACGTTCGTTCATGCTTCCCCCGGAAGTGTTCAACTTATTGTGTTATGCAAAATTGCGTGTAAACAGCGTGACCATCGGTGTGGCCTGCTACAAAGCCAAAGCAATTTAGTGATTGACCTGCGGAGCTTTAAGCAGTGCATAACCGCGCCATGCCGCTAAGGCGATGGCTAAAGGCGTCAGCACAGGAAAAACGTCGATAATGATTAAACCAACCAACGCCAACAGCGCGAAAATCACGAAAGACATCACCCGCGTATTCATGTTTTTCCTTGGAAGTGTTTATTTACCGCGTCACACATCACAGTGTAATACACTCTGTCCGTTAAAATCGGCCAGCAGCGGTTTTTTCTGCGGGAATACCCTGTAATAGGGGATGGGTTAGTTCACCCGCTCCAACACCAAGTTCCCGAAGCCATCGACGCGGGCGCGCCGCCAAGCAGCTGCAATCACAAACGACGCGGCCAACGACAGCCTCATCAATAGAATCAGGAGCCGATTTGTATCCATTTGGCTCCCTCTCCGTTCATATGGTGTACGACAATCTTATATGCGGGTATGTAGCGGATTTACACCGTTCACCCAAGGGGTTCGACGGTTGCCTCAGGCTGAATCATCGGCGGCGGCGTTTGGGTTTGTGGGATGCTGCCGTAATAAGTAAGACTTTTTCGCCCTGTGACGATGTACATCAGCGCATAAGCTGGATTAAAGGTGAGTTGTTCAGGCGAAAGCTGACTGTAACTCATATCGACCACTTCGATATAGGTTGGTATGGGACTCTGGCTCATCAGCACCAGCAGCAGCACCACAAATCCAATCGTAAGCACCGTGGCCGCCTGTGTGGCCTTCCGCAGCACGATGGCGGTTTCATGGTTCATTTTGTCGGGGTTGAGCAGGACATAGCCACGCCACACCATAAGTAAGGTGAAAATAGCTATCATCATGGGGAATGCAGCGATGATGGTCAACCCAGTCCACACCAATATCGCTAAGAAGATTGCTCGTTTGTTCATGCTTTCCCCCGAAAGTGTTTAATTCACATGGTCATAAACCACAGTGTAATACACTCTGCCCGCTGAAACCGACCAGCGGCGGATTTTTCTGCGGGAATACCCTGTAATAGGGGGATAGTTCAGTTCACCCTCTCCAAAACCAAATTCCCAAAGCCATCGACGCGGGCGCGCCAGCCCGCCGGGACGTAGGTGGTGGCGTCGCCCTGCGTGATGACCGCCGCGCCGCCGAAGGCCATGCCCGGCGTGAGCGAATCGCGGTCAAAGGCTGCGCCGGTCAGCGTGCGGGGAGTCTGGCGCTGGGCGGTGAATTCTGGCGGCGGGGTTTGGGCGCGCATCCGCACGCGCACGGCGGTAATCTCGACCGGTCGGTCGGCAAAGGCGTGACCGTAGGCGTCTTGGTGCGCCGCGTCGAAGGCACTGCGGAGCGCGGGGCCGTACAGCGCTGCGAACGACACCGGCAGCTCGAAGGCCTGCCCTTGATAGCGCATGTCCACCGTCGCGTCGAGGAAGGTGGTGTGTGGCGCGACCCCCTCACGGGTCATCAGCGCGGCGCACTCGTCGCGCAGGGCGGTATAGGCCGCCACCGCCGGAGACAGGTCGGCTGTGCCGTCTGCGCCCAGCCGAATCAGCACCGACCGACTGCGCCCGACCTCGACTTGGGCCAGCAGCAGCCCGACCGCGCACAATACGCCCGGATAGCGCGGAATCCACACACGGCGCATCCCCAAGCGCTCGGCGACCGCACAGGCGTGCAGCCCGCCCGCCCCGCCGAACGCGGCCAAGGTGAACTGGCGCGGGTCATGTCCACGCGCCACGCTCACCCGCCGCACGGCGCGCTCGATGTTGGCGTCGGCCACCGCCAAAATGCCCTCTGCCGCTTGTTCGACAGTCATCTTCAGCGCATCGGCGAGGGGCTGGAAGGCGCGCCGCGCCGCGTCGATGTCCAGCGCCATTCGCCCGCCGAGGAAACGTGCTGGGTCGATGCGCCCAACCAACAGATTGGCGTCGGTGACGGTCGGCTGGTCGCCACCGCGCCCATAGCAAGCCGGTCCGGGCGACGCGCCCGCGCTCTCTGGACCAACGCGCAGCGCGCCGCCGCTGTCGAGGCGCGCCAATGAGCCGCCGCCCGCGCCGACGGTCTCGATGTCCAGCATCGGGACGCGCAGCGGCAGCCCATCAATCGCCCCCTCGCGACGCAGCGGTGAGCCGCCTGCCAGCAGTGCCACATCGGTGGATGTGCCGCCCATGTCGAGGGTAATCAACTGCTCGAAACCGGCCAGTTTGGCGAGGTGCAGCGCCCCGATGACGCCCGCAGCGGGGCCGCTCAGGGCGGTCTGTGCCGCCTCGCCTCCCACCCGGTCGGCGCTCATCACACCGCCGTCGCTCCGCATCACGCGTAGCGGGGCCGGGATGGCCGCCGCCAGCCGGTCAACATAGCGCCCGATGACCGGGCGAACGGTCGCTTCGATGGCGGTGGTGTTGGCGCGCTCATACTCGCGGAACTCTGGCGACGCTTCACTGCTCAACACGACCGGGAACGAATCGCCCAGCAGGGCGTGGAGGGCGCGTCGGACGGCCTGCTCGCCGCGTCAAGGCTGGCAGGGTCGAGCGGGCGCAGCACCGCGCCGGTGTGGTCAAGGCGCTCATCGACCTCGAAACTGTGTTGTCGGGGGATGACCGGGGCGGGGATGCGCGGGTGCAGCGCATAGAGGTCGGGACGTTCCTGCCGCCCAATGGCGAGGATGTCGCGGAAGCCCGCCGTGACCAGCAGGGCGGCCTTTGCCCCCTTGCGTTCTAAAATCGCGTTGGTGGCGACGGTCGTCCCGTGCGCCACACCGACCAGCCGAGTGAGGTCGCCGCCGGTCAGTTCGGTCAAGCCGTCCAGCATCGCCTGCGAGGGGTCAGTGGGCGTCGAAAGGCGTTTGTGGATGGTCAGCCGCCCGTCCTTGAACACCGCAAAATCGGTAAACGTACCGCCAATGTCAACGCCAACAAACATGAAGCGCCCTTCCGGTTTGGTGTATCGTGATGAGAGGGGGATAGAACGTGATGAGCAAGCCTAGGGGTGGTGCATCATCCATCAGCAGGCAGAACACAGCACGGGTCACACTGCGCGAGGCCGGTTCCGCCGGTACGGACAGTATAATACACTTTCGGTGAATCGCAGATTTCCCAAGGTCGCCCGCCCCACTGAATCAGTCCTGCATGAGAACAGCACCGGGCGCACCCCACCCGCTGATATAATGAAGAAAATCACAAACGGGTTAGGTGGATAGGAATCAGCCATGTTTAAGCTCGTGATGGTCTTACTGGTGGCGCTGGGGGTGGCCGTCACCGGCTTCTCGCTTATCGACTCGGTGGGCGGCGGTGAAGTGGGTGCGACGGCGGCGCTGGCCGCCCCAATCGGTGACATCAGCGGCTACGCGCAGGCGGTCGAACCGCTGGACTGGTCATTTCCGCGTGACTACGGCGCGCACCGCGACTACCAGACCGAGTGGTGGTACTACACCGGCAACCTGACCGACGAGACCGGGCGGCGCTTCGGCTACCAGTTCACCATCTTCCGGCGCGCCATCGCCCCAGAAGGCGCAGAATCGGACAGCGAGTGGCGCACCAACCACGTCTACATGGCACACTTCACCGTCAGCGACATCGCGGCGCAGGCCTTCCATCACGAGCAGCGTTTCAGTCGCGGCGGGGCGGGCTTGGCTGACGCCCTGCCCCACGACGACGCCCCGGACGCGCCCTACCGCGTCTTTATCGAGGACTGGGTGATTGCGGGCGACGACTCGACCCCCGACCGCTTCACCATCCGCGCCGAAAGCGCGAACAATTTCGCCATCGACCTGACGCTGGACGCACTCAAGCCGCCCGCGCTGCAAGGGACGGGCGGACTCAGCCCGAAAAGCGGAGTCGTCGGCAACGCCAGTCACTACTACAGCCATTCGCGGCTGGAAACCAGCGGGACGATTACCATTGACGGCGAGACCTTCACCGTCGGCGGGCTATCGTGGAAAGACCACGAGTTCAGCACTTCGGCGCTGGGTGAGACCGCGCTGGGCTGGGACTGGTTCGGCCTGCATTTCGACGACGGGCGCGACCTAATGGTCGGCCAAATTCGGCTGGTCGAGGGTGGGCGTGAACCGGCCTTCGGCGGCCTGCTCATCCAGCCAGACGGCAGCACACGCTACCTCGAATCGGGTGATTTCACCATCACGCCGACCGCGACATGGGTCAGCCCGCACACCGGCGCGACCTATCCGGCGGGCTGGGACATCAGCATCCCCAGCGAGGGGTTGACCTTCAACGTCACCCCGCTGCAAGCCGACCAAGAGCTGTATGACAGCGACCCCTCGTATTGGGAAGGCGCGGTTTCCCTCAGCGGGGGCGTGACCGGCTTTGGCTACGCTGAACTCACCGGCTATACCGACGCGATGACCCGGCGGTTTTAGCGCACCTTACCAGCGGCGCGCTTGCAGTGTCACCGACCATTCCCGCGCCGCTTGGCCGCGCCAGCCCGTCACGACCACCGTCTCGCCCGCCTGATGTGACGCGACCAGCGCAAACAGCTCATCCGGTGACGTGACCGGTGCGCCGCCGAAATCGGTGATGACATCATAGGGGCGCAGGCCAGCCGCGTGCGCCGCCGCCCCTTCCACCACGCCGATGACCACGACGCCATGCAGCGCGGGGCTGTGCAGCCTTGCGCGGTGTTCGTCCGTCAGCGGCTCAACGTTCAGGCCGATGAGGGGCGCGGTCATGCCGCCGCCCGCCGCCTGCGATTCAGCCACCATCCGCCACCGACGAGGATAATCACCAGCGCCAGCGCACCGACCGCCAGCGCGAGGTTTCGCCCGCTGTCGTCATAGACGGTCAGGCTGTCGAACAGCACACCGCCCGCCGAACTGCTGGGAATGACGATTTGCATCGACAATTCCTGCGGTAAAACACACGCGCACAGCGGCGTTTCCTCCCAGCGCTGACCGTCGGAGGTATAGGCCGTGTCCTCGCCGTTCAGGACCACCACAATCCGGTCGCCGCGCCAGCGCAGCACCGCACCGGTCCCGTATGCACCCATTCTGACATCTATGGCCTGTGCCGCCGTACCGAACTGCGCGCCGTCGGCCTCGACCAGCGCAACGGGATTTTCGCCCGCCGCGTAGGCGGTGATGCGGTAGTGGTCGCCAATTTGGTGGACACCTTGATACAACGTGTCGGACGTGTTGGCAATGTAATCGCGCATGGCGTCATACACCGGCAGCGGCGTATAGCTCGGCTTATCGTCGCTGTAATCCGGCTCGGCCATGCGGAAATAATACATCGACTCGTTGCGGCGGCTGTCATCGGGCAGGGTGAAAAACCAATAGTTCACCACGCCGACCCACGGCCATTCGCGGCGGGCGCGCTCGTACAGCAGCGGCATATAACGCGCCGCCTGCTCCCGGCTGACCTGACCGAAGTTATAGCGGGCGTCGATGGGGTCGGGGTATTCGGCCTCGGACGGCACGCTGTTCCACGCCGCCTCGCTCAACCAGATGGGCTTGTGCGCGTCGCCGTTGTTGACCATGATTTCACGGATGTACAAATTTCGGCTGATATTGACCGTGGTCGGGCGCATCCGCTGGTCAGTCGGGCCGCTGTTGAGTCCGTAGCCCTGCATCGACAGCACATCGAAGCACGCGCCCGCGCCCGCCGCGTACATCCGCTCTAGAAAGATGAAGTCGTTCAGGTCGCGCTCGTTCAGCGCGACGGTCGGGGCCAGCGCCCCACTGATGATGACAATGTTGGGGTCTACCGCTTTAAGCGCGTCATGGGTGCGACACAGCAGTTCGGTATAGCGCTCCGGGCTGACGGGTTCGAGGTCACCCCATTCCGGGTAAATGTTCGGCTCATTCCAGATTTGATAATGAGTGATGCGCCCGCGGTAGCGCTCAGCGACCGTCACGGCGAAATCGACGTAATCTTGGATGTCGGCGGGCGGCGACATATCGCCCGCGTCCTCGCTGACCTGCGCCCAGCGCGGCGGGTTGCTCAGGCGCGCTTGAAGGTCGATGTTAAACTCTTCGGCCAGCGCCACGATGCGGTCGTATTTGTCCCAAGCGCTGATGACGCCCAGAATATCGACGTTGCGCCGGTCTTCAAAGTCGCCTTTGGCGTGGATTTCGATGTCTTCCCACGGGAATTCCTGCCGAATCCAGCCGAAGCCGATGGCGCTGATTTCGCGGAGCTGCTGCTCGACCTTGGCGGGGTCGGGTTCGAGCTGAAGGAAGGTGTTGATGCCGTAGGGGTTGTTGTGGGTGTGCTGGACGGGGACGACCGCCGGGAACGACGGCTGCGGGCGAATCGCATTGCCCGCCCATTCGACCACCCCGCGCACCTGCGCGAACAGGTCTTCTTCGCCCGTCACCGACCAAAAAGCCTGCCAGACGAGGCCGCGTGCGCGCAGGTCGAGCAGCAGCCCAGCCAGCAGCACCACGCCGACCGCGCCGAGGATGAGGAAACGCCGTACCATAAACCAAGCCCCCGCCGGTGTGCCGGTCATCAAGATGAGGTCGCGGCCTACTATAGCGCCCCACGCTCACCACGCGGGAGGGGCAATCACCCGCCGTAGGGGGAGAGGCGGTTTTTGCGTTATACTAATGGTCATTCAAAAAACAGGTCTGTAGAGGGATAACATGGAAAACCCGATTGATAACCCCCGTAATCCCAAAGCCACCTTGCAAGAAGATGTCGAGGATTTTGTCCATGACTTAGCGTACGGGGTTGTTAAGTTAGATTGGGGGTTTGAACACCGAGGAACGACAAATATATTACCCTATTGGGCATCTCTAACATTGATGGATATATCTGGTGAAAAATTAAAGTTTAGAAATAAATGGGGAAATAATGCTCCCCACGTAGAAATTTTACTTGCCTATGCCTACTTAAAACAAATTCCATCTACAAAGACCGCTAACACAATACCTGAGTATAGACTCACCTCAAAAGCCTTTGACCTGCTCGACAAACCCGCCAAACGGATACGTATTTTTATCAGCTATAAGCGTAATCGGAGCAGCGCATTGGCCTTGCTGCTAGAGGCGCGTTTGCGGTTGAGAGGGGTGCGCGAAGACCATATTTTTATCGATAAGTCGATTGCCGTTGGGGAAAAGTGGGAGGAGCGCATTAAAAGCGAAGTCGCGGCGTGTGATTATTTTGTCGCGCTCATCGCTCCAAATACGCTCGATTCCATCAATGTGCGTAATGAGATTGACTGGGCGTTGAGCGGCCAAAAAATATGTCATCCCTATCTGTCATGGCGGCGCGACGGCGGATGTTTTACCTGATTACCTTCAAGCACTCAACGTTTACGTGGTCAAAAACGAAAGCGCGCTCGACTACGAGCAGGGAATCAGTCACGTCTTAAATGAGCTTCGGTTCACGACGTATTAGGGGTGGGCATCTCCCCATGGTTCACTGCACGACACTTGTAATATTCGCTATTTTCGCCTCGTTCTACGCCAGATACGGAAATCCCATCAGCGGACAGGGCAGGCCCTGTCCCTACAGGGCGGATAATCCCGCGCCATTTTTCACCTGCGTGCGGGAAAATTCCCTCGTGTAGGGACAGCACCTGTGCTGTCCGCGCTGTCCATCTCGAAAACATTCAGAGGTTTACCGAGTGCAATCTCCGTATTGATTTGTAAAACTGCATCAGGGGGCTTCAAAATGGCAGTCGGAGGCTTTAGCCTCTGGCGGTCGGCATGGCGAACCTGTGTTTCTCATCCCCAACATTACATGTGTCATGCAGTGAACCTCACGGAGAGAGGGGTGGTGGGGTGAGGTTCTCCCCCACCGTACCGCCCTACCCCCCAACCCGACAACGGGCTACAATATCCCTAAATATCCCAAAACAAGAGGGTTTTTTAGCGATGACTGAGCAAGCCATCCGCATTTTGATTGCAAAACCGGGTTTAGATGGTCATGACCGTGGGGCGAAGGTAATTGCGCGGGCGCTGCGCGATGCCGGGTTTGAAGTGATTTATACCGGCCTGCGCCAAACGCCAGATATGATTGCTGAGGCTGCGCTCCAAGAAGATGTCGATGTGGTCGGCCTGAGCATCCTCAGCGGCGCGCACCAGACGCTCGTGCCGGTCATCCGGCAGGCGATGGACGCCCACGAGCTGGGCGACGTACCCATCATCCTCGGCGGGATTATCCCCGAACAGGACGCCGCCTCGATGGAAGCGGCGGGCGTGCGCGCCATCTTCGGGCCGGGGTCATCCACTGAAGACATTGTGCGGAGAATCCGTCAGATTGTGGCGGAGCGCGGCGAGGCGACGACCTAATGATGGACGTGTTAGCACGCGATGTGCTGGGCGGCAGCCGCCGGGCGCTGGCACGCGCCCTGACCGTGGTCGAGAACCAGCGCCCCGGCGTCGAGGCGCTGTTGGCGGCGCTCTACCCTCACACCGGCGGCGCGTGG